>JANWXX010000205.1 GCA_025057345.1 Polyangiaceae bacterium
GGGAGAAACCAAAGGCAGCCGCGTCATGATTCCCGGCGCCATCGTCTTTGACTCCGGCAAGGCCACGATCAAGATTGCAGAATCCAAAGCCACCCTCGACCAGCTCAAAGAGTTCCTTGATAAGAACCCCCAGGTTACTCTGCTCCGCATCGAGGGTCACACCGACAGCGATGGCGACGACAACATGAACCTCAAGCTCTCTGGCGAACGCGCCCTCGCCGTCGTCACCTACCTGACCAGCCAGGGCATTGCTCGGGATCGCCTCCTTGCCGTGGGCTTTGGCGAAACCAAGCCCGTTGCCCCCAACGATACCCCTGCCAACAAGGAACAGAACCGCCGTACCGAGTTCCACATAGCGCAGATCGAGGGGAAGAACTTCGCCGGCCGCGCCCCCGACGGCGGTGGCACGGTCTTCAAATTAGCCGCTCTCCTGACCATCCAGGGGCGCCTGCCAGCGCCCCTCGCTTTTTGCTCCCTTGCCCTTCCCGTGCTCCCCGGGCATGGTCCCTCACATGCGTCCCTACTGGGAGCTCTTGCTGACAACTTGGTTGGTCTCCACCGGCTGTGATCGGCACGTCACCCGCGAGTGGACTCCTGCCGACCACGACGGCTTCTCGGCCAACTCTCCCCCCCGCGCCGACCCTGCCCAAGCTCAGGCCCACCTCGTGGAGGTCACTTGGCACCGCCAATGCGCCACTTGCCATGGCCCTGCAGGCCGCGGAGATGGCCCCAACGGCCCTATGGTGCAGGCCCCGGATCTTACCCAACCCACCTGGCAGGAGAGCGTTTCCGACGCGCAGATTGCCCAGGCCATCCTCCAGGGAAAGGGGAAGATGCCACGCTTCGAGCTCTCTCCGACGACGGTGGCTGGGCTAGTCCAGCGGGTCCGAGCGTTCCAGAGGCATTGAGCCCATGGACGCCACCGTACTCCGGCGCCGCATCGCCTCCTCCCTCCTCCTCGTAGGGGTCGCCCTATTGGCTGGCACCCTGCTCCGCGAGGCTCCTCGCGACCATGAGATCGAGGTGAGCTTTATGGGCCCTCGCGAACGTCTCACGTGGGCAGAGCTCCGACTGCTAGGGTCCAATGGAGAAGAAGCGGCGGGTGCCCGCTGGTCCTGGCCTCCGGGTCAGGCACCTGCCTCCGTACGAAGCCGGTTTCCAGCCACCCCTGGGCGCTGGCACCTCCAGATTCACCTAGAAAACGGAGGGAAATTCAGGCAAATTCAACGGAATGTTTCCCTCCAGGGAGAGCCTATCCATGTCCCGATCCAAGTCGAGGAAGGTGGGGGGTAGGATCACCGGATCAGAGGACTATGTATTTTTGTACTTGTCGAAGTACCTCTCGATTGGCTAACAGTTTGGCCCAGACCAACGGCGTGTGGCACAGTATCCTACACAAGCACTCTGTCAGGTACTTACCCCTTGCTTGCAGTGACAAACGGGTTGGCTGAAACCACCCAGTACTTAGCGCCCGCTCCTTCTGGGTTTGCAGAACCAGGCCAGGAGGTTTCTGCTCAACGGTGGGCAGAGCCTGGGGAGCAAGGTGCATCCCAAACCCACACCGCCACGACACGAGGATGCATGAGGAGATGGAACCCCTGGTATCTGGCAGCAATGGCCTCGGTGGCACCGCTCGGAGCCCTTGGCGGAGCCATGGGGGTGATAGCAGGGCATGCTGCAGTGCTGGCCATCACACTGGGCATCTTTGTAGGGACACTCTCCCTAGGGCGTACGGTGAGCAAGCCGCCCACGTCCTCGGCAACGGAGACGCTGGTGATGCTGGACGATCGGGATGCGGTGAAGCGACGTTCTCTCCCAGGGTGAGCTTGCACCAAGGGGAGAAATCAGGCTTGATGGCCTAAATGGCGGCGTCCAAGCTGCGACTGAAACGACTGGATGAGCTAACCTTGGGGGATCTGGAGGCGATCCGGCTCATCTTGCGGGGGGATTCAATCATCGATTGGCACCGGCTGCACTTCACCACGGAACAGGAGGCGCAGCAGTTCCTCAAGACACAGGAGTTCCGGCTGGAGGATCCCCAGGACCGGGGGAGGCTTGAGCGGATCCAGGCGGAGGCCATCGGGTACCTTCGACGGAATTTTGACTTCGCGATCCCGAAACCGATCGAGCAGGCAAAGGTGGAAGAGCTTCTGCTGCTCGCTTCGGGGAAAGGGCACCGCCAGGTGTGCGCCTGCACCGTGCTCAAGGCGATGCACATTATCCACCATCTGGATGCGCGTGAGCTTCTATCCACCCTGCCTATCTCGTCGCAAGAGCTCTTCCAGATGGTAGAGGAGAAGGTCTACCGGGTGATTGGAGCGATGCTAGCCGCAGGGCTCCCCATCACGGAGCTGATCGGAGGCCGCAAAAACAAGGATTCTCTTTACACCAAACTCCTCTCCAAGCGAGAGACAACGGCAGCGGCGATCTACGACAAGATCCGCTTCCGAATCGTGACCCGCTCGGTAGATGATCTGCTGCCGGTGCTCCAATACCTTACGTGCCACCTGTTCGCGTACAACTATGTTCTCCCCGAGCAAAGCATTAATACGATCTTCCATTTCCGTAGTTTCTGTGCATCCCACCCCCACCTTCGCCAGTTCCTTGACAAGTTCCAGGGGCGGCTGGACGACGAGCTCACACCGAGTGACAACAGCTTCAGCGCCGAGTCGTACCGAGTGATGCACTTCATCGTGGATATGCCGATCCGGCTAAGCCCCGATGTGTTGGAGCGGGCGCCTATGGCCATGAGGGAGCTAGGCTCCATTGTGTTCATGATGGTCGAGTTCCAGCTGGTGGACCGAGAAACCGAAGCGAACAACGAGCTGGGAGAAGCAAGCCATGCCCGCTACAAAGAGCGACAGCGGCTGGCGGTAGCCCGGAGACTCAAACTGGGCACCCGAGAAATGAAGGTACCTCCCTCCCCGTCTACCCGGAAAGCTGCGGCTGGGCGTTGACGCTGGGGCACTGCGCCTTCTACTGTTTCAGCAATGCGTCTCTACAGCGGCAAAGTCGGGGCCATCGCTTCCGATTCGGTGAAGGAGCTCCTCGCGGCAGGGCAGATCGAGTGCGAATCTCCCAGGGAGGTTGAGAAAGACATTGCTGCTGTGCTCAGCAACTATGTCAAGCTTGAGCAAGAGGTTTTGGAGCAAGCCCGGGATTGGCAGCAGCGGCGCAACCTACCCCCTAGCGAGCTGCCAAGGCTACGAAGGGCTGCTGCCGAGCAGAAGGGGATCAAGATCGGGGAGGATACCCTCGACTTTCTTCTCGATCAGGTAGTCGAAATGCTGCTCCATTCGGGCAATGTAGATGAAGTCTTTGCCGAGGACCACGAGCTACGACGCACCATGGGCAAGATCTTCAAGAAGCACATGGCCGCCGATGAGGAGCTAGAACAAGAGATCAGGAGTAAGCTCAAACACGTGCAGGAAGGAACCTCAACTTGGGAGGTTGAGTACCAACGGATGAAGGAAGAAATCCGACGGCGCAAGGGGCTCTGAGCCCCTATGCGGAGCATGACTGGATTCGGCTCGGGAGAGGCCTCTCTGCCAGAAGGCAGGGTGGTAGCCGAGCTGCGTACGGTGAACAGTCGTCATCTGGAGGTACGCGTGAGACTTCCCCGGGAGATGAGCGACATGGGGATGGGGGTGGAGCAGCAGATTCGGGCCAGGCTGGGGCGAGGCCGCTGCGATGCAGTCCTACGGCTGGAACTCTCCGGGCAGGTGGCGCTGGCCCTGGACCACCACCGAGCGCGGGCTGCGCTCCGGGCCCTGGAGGAACTCCGGGATGCTTGCTGCCCTGGCTCAGACATCCCTTTGTCCTTGCTCGCAGCGATCCCCGATGTCTTCGTTCCTGCTGAGCAGACGTTGGTAGCTCTGCGCCAAGCAGCAGCACTGGCAGTCGAGCAGGCCCTCAATGCCCTAGAGGAAGCGAGGCTACGGGAGGGAGTGGCCCTGCGGGAAGATCTGACCCGGCGGGTAAGGTTGGTGGAGGAGCAGGTCGAGCGGCTGAGCCGCCGCTCTCCGGAGGCGCACGCAGCTATCCGCCGCAGGCTGGCAGAGCGAATCAGAGCGCTGTTGGCTGCGGAAGCTGCGGAGGGTTTGTCCTCTTCCCCCAGGCTGGAACAGGAGATCGTCGCCTTCGCTGACCGAAGCGATGTTCAGGAGGAGCTAACCCGACTGAAGATCCACCTGGCACGCATGGAAGAGCTATTTGCAGCCCAAGGCCCCGTGGGACGTGAGCTAGATTTCTTGCTCCAAGAGGCCAACCGCGAGGCCAACACTGTGGGAGCCAAAGCCCAAGACGCAGCAATGGCCCAAAGCGTGGTGGCGATCAAGGCGGAGCTAGAGCGTCTACGGGAGCAGGTGCAGAATGTGGAGTGAGGATGGAACCGACTGGTTGATCCTGGTGCTAGCATCCCCTTCTGGTGCAGGGAAGACCTCCCTTAAGAACCGGCTGCTGGCTGATTTCCCCAGGCTGCGCTTCTCGGTTTCCCACACCACGAGACGACAGCGACCCCACGAACTCGACGGTCGGGATTACCACTTCGTGGATCGACGAACCTTCGAGATGATGATTGACCAAGGTGAATTCGCTGAGCATGCAGAGGTGTTTGGGAACCTCTACGGTACGAGCCTGGCGGAGCTCCGTCGCGCCTCTCCCGAACAAACCGGCGTCGTCCTTGATCTGGACGTGCAAGGGGCGCGTCAAATGGCCGCTCGTATCCCCCGGGCATTGTCCGTATTCATTCTCCCTCCTTCCTTTGAGGAACTTGAGCGCAGGCTGCGAGCCCGGGCTGATGAGCCAGAGAGCAGCATCCGGCGCAGGCTGGCGGAGGCACGGGATGAGGTCAAGCACTACGCCATGTTCGACCACTTGATCGTCAACGACGAGCTGGACCGAGCTTATGAGCAGCTACGAGCGGTAGTCCTCGCCGAGGGCTCTCGTCGATGGCGTCAGGCACACCGAGCTGAAGCGCTGCTTCGAGGTGCCAAGAAAAGCTGACCGCCACGCCCTCCCCTGGGCTAAGCTGTGGCAGCGACCGCGAGAATCTTCATGGCGACGTTCCCCGTACTCATCGTTGGCTCGATGGCGCTTGACGACCTAGAGCTCCCCTCCGGCACCTTCAAGAACGTGGTAGGCGGCTCAGCGACCTACAGCGCACTGGCCGCCTCCACCTTCGCCCCGGTGCGGGTGGTAGCAGTGGTCGGCCAGGATTTCCCTGAGGCCGAGCTGGAGCACCTCCGCAAGCGCAATATCGACACCAGCGGGATCGAGCGTCGGGAGGGCAATACCTTCCGGTGGGCAGGCCGTTACAGCGCGAATCTTACCTGGCGTGAAACCCTCGATACGCAACTTGGCGTCTTCGCCGGATTCGACCCGAAGCTGCCGGCCTCTTATGCAGATACTCCCCTGGTCCTTCTAGGAAACATTCACCCAGCACTCCAGCAATCGGTGTTGGAGCAGGTTCGTCAACCTCGCCTGGTAGCCGCCGACACCATGAATTTCTGGATCGAGGGTGAACCTGCGGCCTTGGCTGCCGTGCTCAGGAAGATCGACACCCTAGTGATCAATGAGGAAGAGGTACGCTTGCTGACCGGAGAACATAACGTTGCCAAAGCTGCTCGCGAAGCACGCAAGCGCGGACCCCGGCGAGTCCTAGTGAAGCGAGGAGAGTACGGCGCTCTTCTCTTCGACGAGCAAGGCGCCTTTTTCGCCCCTGCCTATCCCTTGGAGGAGGTGGTCGATCCCACCGGAGCCGGAGACAGCTTCGCAGGAGGTCTTCTGGGGTATCTTGCCACCCAACCGGAGATTACTCCGCTCTCCCTCCGTCGTTCCATCGTGGTCGCCTCCGCCTGCGCTTCCTACAACGTAGAGGCAGTGGGCCATCGTCGCCTTTTGACCCTCACCAAGAACGATGTCAACCGTCGCCTCGACGCCTTCCGGGCTCTGATCCACTTCGGCAACGAGCTGTTCTTCTGAGGCTATCCGCCATGCATCTGCGCTCCCTCATCCTCGCGGGATTCCTGTTGGGCCTGGGGGCCTCCTTCGCACCAGGTTGCACCGTGGACGATGAGCCTCGTCCCAATGCCGCTGCACTCAAGGCGCTCTCGGGAGGAGGCTGCGACCCAACCCAGGCAGGCACCTGCTACCAGCCGGCCTGCTGCCAAATCGTTCCAGGGAGCAAATGCATGGCCAAGATCGACAACAGCAATTCTCCCCGGAAGATGCTCCGTATGACTCAACTCCGGGTCAAGGCGCCGGCGAAGCTGGCAACCAAGCTGGTACAGAACACCATCGTAACACCAGCAGTGACCCAGCTTGACCCCCCTTGCGGCCTCAAGGATGTGAACAAGGGCGGATTGTTCAACTGGTTGATCGACTTCGACACCACCACAGGTATCCTCCGCACAGGTGGTGCCCGAGCCATCGAGAACCTGGACGAGGGATACTGCTTCCTGAAGGCCGAGTTCTCCGGTGTACTGGTAGAACCCATCACCATCCAACTCAACTTTGATCCGTCCACGGGGGCCTTCGCCACCCAAGGGCTGATCCCCCGGCTGGTGGTGCCCATTTTCCAGAAGCGGGATCCGAACGACGTACCCATCCTTCTGCCACTGCGGAACGCGGAGATTCTTGATGGAACGCTGTCGCCGGACGGCAACTGCATCGGTCGCTACCGAGGGGAACCTGGAGAGCTGGACGCCGACTGCAACACCTTCACCGACGACGTCACCTCGCCGGACGCCTACCGCTTCGAGAACGGAGGGAAGATCCAAGGAATCATCACCCTGGAGGAAGCCGACCAAGTGAAGATCGTCGACCTCAACCAGACCCTGTGCGCCCTGCTGGTGAAAACCAACGCTGTAACCAAGGTAGGGAATGATACGGTATGCAAGCGAGGTGAAGATGGCCAACTAGCCGCTGAGGTTCTGGAGAGTGCCAACGCATCAAGCACAGCCGGCGGCCCCAAGGATGCCGTGCAGCTAGCAGCGGAATTTGCTGCCTCCGCCATCCGGATCCGGGATGGGGAGTGTAATTGAGCGCTCCATGCCGAGGTAAGAGGAGGTCGCCCAGAAGCTTCGGAATTCTTTCGAGGTGGAGCTTGCTTGCTCAAAAGGCGAACGTGTATCTTTTCCCCACGGTTTCGGCCTTCTTTACGCTGGCGGAGAGTGCTCGATGGCAAGCTGGACGCGACGTGCTTTTTATGCTTCCCTCCTGTTGACGGTGGCTTGTAGCGGGGGAGGAGGTTGCTCGAGCTGCTCGGGCGTAACCCCCCTGCCCCAAGGGTTCCCGGTTAAGGACCGGATCGAGAACGCAGCCTCCGTGCGGCTGACGAAGGCTGGGCTCGAATTCATGAACGACAACCTTAGCTCTCTGATTGGACAATTCGGGGGGGATCTGCTCAAGGATGGGGTATTCGTCCAGGAGATCCCCAAGAGCAGCACTACCGCGGTCGGGATCAACATCAACGTTTGCCCCCAGGGTTCCGACCCCAACGGCAAACCCAAGCGCTGTGTAGTCGAAGCAGATATCAAGACCTCCACGGCCTTGGAGAACCCCAACCGGCTCAAGCTCAAGACCGCAGGCCCCAACCTGATTCAACTGACAGGGAACCTCAAGACCAAGGCTGAGCTCATCAACCTCACCGCCAAGCTGATTGGCATTGACGCACCGATCCAGGTTTCCATCGGCAAGGGGAAGAACGGAGACTGCTCCTCGTCCAACTTCACCGACGTCCCGGTCAGTGTGGACGTCGCCATCGTTACGGACACCAACCAAGCTCATGGTGCCAGGACAGGGCTATCCCGGGTCAAGATCACGAAATTCGATCTCGAGATCCCCCAGAGCGATGTACACATCTGCGGGAAGTGCGACATCCCCATCGTCTGCAACGTTTGGGATGGCCTCATCAGCGGGCTGGGCGGGCTGGTGAAGGGGTTGCTCATTGACCAGCTCAAGAGCCCTCTGCAAGACCAGATTGACAACGCGCTATGCATCAGCGGCAACCCGGACGTCTCGCCACCGTGCCCACTGGGCTCCTCCCCCAAGGATCCTAACGATCCGAGCAGTACTTGCGTTTTCGATGATAACAAGGAGGAATGCGCCAGCTTCGCTTTGGGAACTGAGGGGACGATCAACCTTGGCGGTGCCCTCGCCTCCTTTTCACCCACGACAACTGGTGGTCTCGACTTCCTTCTTGGCCTCGGGGGACTGGGCCCGAATCCGAACAACAGTGGGCTGCCGCTAGGCGATCTCAACCCGATCAACGAGGGGGCCACCCTCGCGCTCTCCGGCGGTGCTAACCCGAACCCGCTGTCCAAATGCGTGAACCCGGTCGTACTGCAAAAGCC
>JANWXX010000206.1 GCA_025057345.1 Polyangiaceae bacterium
CCTCGACACGACCGGCGATCTCTAGGTCACCATCGCCGCGGAGGAGGCCACGGAGGAATGTACCTTCACCAAGGAGGGTTCGTTCTGCCATGGTTCCCTCTCACACATCCATGTCGACGTTGCCCTTGAAGCTGGCGCCGTCCGCAATGGTGAGACGTGCAGCCCGCACGTCCCCTATCAAGCGTGCGCCGGCCTGGAGGTCGACTCGCTCGGTGGCAGAAACGTTGCCGGTGAGCTGACCCCCCACGCTGATCGCGGGAGCACTCACCTCAGCTTCCATCCGTGCTCCTTGACTGATGATGACAGGACGCTGGGCCTGCAGTTTCCCTTTGAGGACGCCTGCAATCTCTACTTCATCGTCGGAGATCAACTCGCCTTCGATCGTGATACCAGATGCAATGACAGTGATGGCCATGAAACCCCTCTTGGTTTAGTGCCGTGGGGGTGCATCCCATAGCACTTCGGGTAGCTCAAACTCGCAGTCGAAATGGCAAGCTAGGGTGGCCCCTGCATGGACCCGGAGCGTACCTCCGTGGATCCTCCCCCGCAGTGTCCCCGAGGGGAACACCACGAGCCCGTGGGAGGCATGGACCTCGCCGGTTAGCTCGCCCTCCACATGAATCGTGGTTGCTTCCACGACCCCTCCTCGTACAGCCCCGCCTTCCCCGACCGTCAGGGTGCCTCGGAGCACTACTTCCCCCTGGATCACACCGTAAACCCGTGTGTCTCCTTCGCCGGTGAGTCGGCCACGGAGGGTGGTGCCTTGATGGAGGATGGTTTCGGAGGGGGAGGAGTGGGCCATGGTCGAGGCGAGGGCCACTCCCTAGCACGAACGCCGGTCCTCGGGGGGGCTTTCCTCACCAGACCACTTGCACTGGCCCCGGGGTAGGATCCTGGTTTCCCTGGCCAAGCTGTCCCCTGTCGTTGCGTCCCCAACACCAGGCCTCTCCTGACGAGAGCAGCGCGCAACTGTGTCCCTCGCCTGCGCTCACCTGAACCGCATCCAGGAGGGCTGGCACCGTATCCGGAGGGAACAGATCCTCTCCTATCTGGCCGGTCTGCCCCTCGTGACTTGCGCCCCAGCACTTCACCAACCCATTGGTCAGTACCGCACACCCATGCCGCCACCCCAACGCCACCTGCGAGATATCGATGAGCCCTACCAGGTTCTTCGCTGCCACCTCGAAGCTCACTCCCGTGCCAATCTGCTTCCGGTCATTGGCGCCCCAGCATCGAAGCCCTTCCGTGCGAACACACCCGAAGAAGTCCCCCCCCAGTACCTCAGAAGCCCCCTGCGTATTGGCGATGGGGGTCGGCGTCAGGTCGTCTCCTTCTGGGCCAACCTCCTCATCGGCTCCCCGCAGCCCCCAGCAGACCACACCTCCTTGCTCTAGGAGTGCGCAGCTTCGGGCCCGCCAGAGCGCCAATCCGATTGCCTTTCCTAGGGGAGCTACCACCAGGGGCGTCGAGGAGTCCTCCCGCTTTCCCTGACCAAGCTGTCCACGCTTGCCATCCCCCCAGCATCGAACTTCCCCAGTTACCAACCGCGCGCATGCGTGGCGCCCTCCTACCGCCACCTCGACTGCCTGGTCCAACCCCGGAAGCAAAGTAGGAGTGTTCACCGACGCGCCCCCTGGGATGAGCAGACTTCCCTCATTCTTGCCCCAGCACCAAACTCCTCCAGAACCCAGCACACACACGTGATCGCTGTGGGCCGCCACCTGCTTTACCCCAGCAAGCGCCTCGATTTTCAAGGGTTTCGAGCTGCTTCCTCCGGAAATCCCCTGGCCGAGCTGTCCGGCACCGTTTTCTCCCCAAGACCAGACAGACCCCCCCGACATACGGACATAGCTGGTAGCCCGTCCCGCATGGATCTCCGCCGGAACTTCGCAGTCTCCCGCCATACACCCCCAACGGCACAGCACTCCGCTCTTCCATTGCCCTTGCTGGCAGCTCTCTACCGTAGACCCTGCACAGCGCCTGTCCCTCTCCCCACAAACAGCCCCACCTGCTGTCCCAGAAGCTCCAGACCCTCCGCCGCCGGCCACTCCCCCATAGCTGCCTGCTCCACCACCCTTGCCTCCCTCACCTGCAGTTGCTTCTCCTGCACTGCCCCTTTCTGTGCCCTCCGAAGCTCCCCCCTGTGAGTTCTGTCCAGATGTTCCATACTCTCCTCCGGGGTCACTACCTCCATCGGACTGTCCTGCATTTCCGCCCTGGGGGCCAAGGTAGAGGTCGTTAAAGTTCTCCTCGCATCCCCACAGAAGTAGCGCCATTGAGAGAAGGATCAAGCTACGGCATACCATTGCGCCTCCATGGTAACGGGTGCTTTGTGGGGATCACCTTGTGTTCTTCAGAGATATCTTCAATTCACGTACCAAATGTGTACTGCGAACTGATAGGCAACGGGATCCGGCAAAAACCAGGGGCCAATCGACTTCCCATACTGGCCATTGCCCCATCCAAAGAGGTTCCCATCGTTCTTGCGTGCAAGGGTGAAGTCGGTCCTAGCGCTGATTTGGGTAATCCCGTGGAGCAGCGCGTGGTCTGTGTCCACCACCAACCCTGGTGTTGCCTCAAATTCTGGGTGAACTCCGGGAGTCGGCAGATATCCCCTCCCCAGCTGCCCCAGGTTGTTCCAACCAACGCAAGACACAGTACCGTCGCTGAGCAGGCAGGTATGGTTCATCCCTAGAGCGAGTGCCGCCACCTTCCCAGGCTTGGGGAAGGAAGTGAGGGTCGGGGGCTCCTTCTCGGAGGATTTCTTGACCCCGAGCTGCCCTCGGTCGTTGCGCCCCCAACACTGCACTCCTTCGGCGGAAAGAGCACACGTATGATCCCCACCTGCCTGGATTTGGACAACGTCCGGCAGGAGGCCCTCGACAGGCAAGGGTTTCTGGGTAGACCATCCGCAAGGGGAGGATGGGCTCCCGACGGTCTGCCACGACTCGCAGGAGCCCCAGCAGACGACACTCCCAATCTTGGTCAAGACGCAAGCATGGGCCCGACCTACAGCAAGCTGATCCGCAGACTCGATGGAGATCTGCTTCGGGGACAGTACGTTCGGCGTCGACCAACCTGCATCCATTTGGGAGCGATCGTTCTTCCCCCAGCAATGGACCTGACCAGTGACAGTCAGCGCACAAGAAAACCCATGACCCAGGCCGAGTTGAGTGACCCCCGAGAGCCCTTTCACTTCGATAGGTACGGTGTAATACTCGGGGGCTCCGGGGCCAGCACCTACCTGGCCAAACTCGTTGTCTCCCCAACAAAATACCTTTCCACCTTCGACGATGGCACAGGTATGATGATCCCCTGCCGCAACGGAAAGCACCCCGGTAAGGCCCACCACGGCACCGTACTGCGTCTGGGTCGGGTGATTGGTGCCGATTCCAAGCTGCCCTACATGGTTCCTACCCCAGCAATGGACCCGCTGGTTGGTGAGCATCGCGCAAGAATGATCACCGCCGGCGGCAAGCTGGAGCACACCACGACAGGCCCCCTCGCTGCACGATGGAAGCTCTTCTTTGCAGAGTGTCTCAACCACAACCCCGTCCTTGCATTGGCGAAGAACGCTATCCTCGCATGTGGAAGTTCCGGGGATGCATTTCCCGTAGTTGCCTTTCCCGTTGCAGAAGCAACCCTCTCCGCAGGATGTTCCTGCAGGAGCATGGACGATGGTAAATGAGCCTCCTTCCTCGCAGATATAGCTGAAACAGGCTGAGTTGCTCTTGGGAGGGTCCGTCTTGTCAAAGACGAGTTCCTCTCCTCCTTTGCCATCGCACACTCCCCGGAGGCAGTCCTCCGCAGTCTTATCTTCCGGTGTGTAACCCTTGGGACGAGGTTGTACACCGCACTTTCCCGAGAGACACACCGGCTGTAGACATGCCTCCTTGGGCTGTGGGCAAGTGCTCGCCTCCAAGCAGGCCACGCATACTCCCTGGTCACAGAAAGGGAGCTCGTCCGAGCAGGGCGCCAGGGTGTACCCACTCCCATCTTCCTTGCATACGCTTCGCGCATGCTCAGAGGCACATCCCTTCACGGATCCCGGGGCACAGTCCAGGCATTTTCCCTGCTCGGCACTGCACAGCCCTGTACCGCAGGCCTCCTTAGGGAGGAACTGACCCTGATCACTGCAGAGTCGGAGCAGATCCCCCAGGCACGAGAACGTACCAGGGGAACAGGCACCCTCCCTACCTTTTCCTCCGCTTTCGGCGCCGGAAGCCCCCCCACTTGTTGCAGGATCCTCGCTGTGTTCTCCAGCACTCCCGGCGCCTCCAGATTCATGGGAGTCTGCCTCCTTCCCGGTACCTCCTCCGATTCCCTCGGGATCCGAGCTCTCCAGAACACGGGAGCCCCCAACTGCTCCGGGTTCTCCGCCATTGTCTTCCATCGTACCTCCTCCGCGAGGGCCGAAGGTATTCGGAGAGCCGATACCTGAAGCGCCTCCGCGGCCGAATTCCGTAGGAGAAGGAGGGCTCTTTTCCCAGGGTTCCCCCCCGCAGGAAGGAATTGGAGTGAGCGTTGTCAGAAAAAGGAGAAAGAAAAGGTTCGACTTGGACATAGCAAGGCCAGTCACCAGGAAACTTTCTGGGGGGTTGTGGCATCCAGGAGATGTCCGGTCCCAAGCTGCCCAGAACCGTTGGCCCCCCAACAGAAGAGAGCCGAGCCTCCCGCCGCCGGTTTAGCTGGATCCCAGGGGCCGAAAGCGCAGGCATGATCCCCCCCAACGGCGAGCTTGCTTGCCCCCGGCAGGATGCTGACCACCGGATTCTGGGAGTTCTGGATAGGGCCTCCGAGCTGGCCATGGTCGTTGAGACCAGCACACTGGACTACGTCCTGACCACTCTGCTTGGTAATCTGGCAGGTTGTATTCGCGCCTAGGGCAAGCTGGGTACCCGAGGAAGCAAGAAGGCTCACAGTGGTGAATTGCCCCTGAGGCAGGATGCTCCCCAGCTTGGCTCCCGGCGCTCCCCAGCAAAAGAAGCTATGAGGGCTTCGAGCGCAGCTATGGAAATCCCCTACGTCAAGCTCGGTGTAAACACCAGTAAGACCAACCTTGGTGCTAGGGAACTTTGCTCCTGCGGTAAACGCGGAGTCACCCCAGCAGTGAACCGTGCCGTCCTTCGCTAGCCCACACCCATGGCGCCGACCAAGAGCGATCTTCGTGAACGAGGGTGCTCCCGTTGCTTCGGTGGGCTTACTCAGGAAGCCAGCAGATCCGGAAGCAACGAAGGTTTGGCCATGTTCTCCGTCGCCCCAGCAAGAGAGCTTGTTGTCCGAGGTGATGGCGCAGGTAGTCCTCCCTCCGGCAGCAAGAAACGTCACGTCCGTGAGTTCTTCGACGAGGACAGGGATGTTTGAGGAACCAACATAGCTGACCCCGAGCTGCCCCCGAGAGTTGTCGCCCCAGCAGCGGACTGTCCCATCCTCCAGTAGCGCACAGGTATGGCGACTCCCCAGCGCGAGTTGGAGGGCGCCTTCCATTCCCTGAACAAGGGTAGGCGTGAGGAGGGTGGGCAGTTCCTTCGCCGCACCGCTTTGCCCGTACTTGTTATCCCCCCAGCAAACAACACGCTTCGTGGCGAGGATCGCGCAGGTATGCTGGTCGCCCAGAGCGATGGATGTGACCCCTACGCAGGCAGCTTCATCGCAAGCAGGAGCAGATCCCTCCGAAAGTATGTTGCAGCTCATCACCTTCCACTGGGCCTTGCCCCCCTGCTCCTCGCAGGTGGCCAACTTGTTCCCCTGGCAGGTGCTCTCCCCGGGAAGGCATATTTGACAGACCCCTGCCTGATCACACTTCCCGGGTTGGTCCCCCACCTTGCAGAAAGTACCCACAGGCAATTTCGTCTGGATTAGGGCGCCGCCATCGCAGGAGGATTGGATGCAGCCATCTGGGTCGTCGATAGGAACATTCTTAGGGTTAGGGAAGTAGCTCAACGTGGGATTTCCTTCCTCATCCACGTCGCAGACCATCGTATTGCAAGGCGGGTGACCCAACTCCGGATAGGGCTTTCCTACATCAATCCCAAGCACGCAGAAGTAGTCCTTGCACACGGGTTTGTCGCAGTACCCGGTGGTAGGCAGCTCGTCACAGTGCTTGTCCTGGAGGCAAGCCCGGCAAACCCCCTTTGCCTGCGGATCGCAGAAGGGTGCCTCGGCCGAGCAGGGCTCCAGCCCATCGGAAGTCCCCTGCGCAGTGCAGACGATCCGAGTGAATTCGTCCAGGCAGCCCAGCGGTTCTCCGGGGATGCACGACAGGCAGGCCCCCTGTTGTGGGTCGCACAGCTCTCCACGGCAGTCCAGCTTCGGAACAAAGCCAGGTGGATCCCCGAGGCACTGGAGCAGATGCTTACCGTCGCAGGCAAACGTGCCTGGCTCGCATGACCCGGGGTTACCTCCAGATTTCCCACCTCCTCCGCCTTGGCCTGCACCGCCTTGCTCCGTCGTACTCGCCCCGCTGATTCCACCTTCTCCTCCCTCCCCAAGGGATCCTCTGACCTCTTCCCCACCAGAGACGCCTCCTCCACTCGTTCCACCCGGGTTCTCCTCGCCTGCAGCCCCACCATCCCCCAGGTCTCCCGCGCGCTCTTCTCCGTTGCTGCCTTGCGGTTTCCCTTCCTTCCCCGCTTGCTCCGCCGATTCCTCAGAAGGAATCGCCTCGAAGGGATCTCCCCCACACCCTGCCACTACCCCGCCTGCCAGCACAACCCAGAAACAATGCCTGTACATCGCGACCTTGCAGCTCACTTACATAAGTCACCAATGTCGTGCAACAGGGGATTAGGTAAGCAAACGATACTTGTGCTCAGGAGGGGGTCAGCCTCGAACCCGGACCCAGGTGCCAGGACCCATGACTTCCCCGGATTTCACCCCATGCCAGCCAGCAGGGAGGGGGGGGTCTGTCCAGAAGAACACACGGCGGGCATCGATGGGGGCAAGATTGATACAGCCATGGCTGCGAGGGGTTCCAAAGTCGTCGTGCCAATAGGCGGTGTGGAGGGCGTAGCCACGCTCGAAGTACTGGACCCAGGGGACATCTCGTAGCTCGAAGCGGTTCTCCGGGTCATCGGCGTCCATGGTGGCAGTGACGTGCTTGTAGTCGATGCGGAATTCACCCCGGATGGTGGATTTGGTGGTTTCCGGGTCACCCATGCCGTCGACACCGGTAGAAACCAGCGTGGCATACACCGGAGTTTCTCCCTCATAGAGCACGAGCGTTTGCTGCCAGATGCTCACGTCGATCCACTTGGCCTTGCGGTAGTCGAATCGCTTCGGCATCTCCGGGGGTGCGGAGAACACCGCCAGGTGGTCCATACGCAGCCAACGCCCATCCCTCGTCTCGTAGTATTTGGTCGAGGGGTAGAGCTTGGTCTTCCCGGTGAGGGGGATGATCTCTCGGTAAGCGACCGGATCGCGGGGCCCCCATTTGGAATGGTCCTTGGGCTCGAAGTAAGTCGCGGTGTTCTTACGCACGATGGCGAAGGGGAAGGAGAGGGAACCATCCAGCGGGATCCCGTGGAAGGGGGAGGCATAGTGGGGCTTGAGCTTGTCCTCGCCAATGAGCCGTCCGTCGAGAAGCACGGCGAACTTCCGGTTACCGGCTTTCTCATCTGCCCGGAAGGAACCAATCACCGCTAGCCCTGCATGCCGGTAGACCTTCCCGTTGAAGACAGCGTACTCGGGTGATTTGTAGGTCGAGATGTTGGGGATCTGGCGTCGACCTCGGAGCCACCAGGGGGTGTCGCCGTCCTCCAAGTTGCCAAAGAGATTGTCCTCGTCAGCCTGCGGGGGCGTCGGAGGGACATCCTTCGGTAGCCCCTTGCCATTCCCCTTCTCATCCAGCGGGACGTGATTTGCCCCTGCTTTGTCCACTCGGTTCCACTTGGTATGGAACTTCTTGAATGCCTTAAGATGCTCCGATAGCCCGAACTCAAAGCGTTCCTGGTCTTTCTTCAAAGGCACCTGGTGATAAAGTGCCCCGTTCGCCCGGACGAACCCGTAGGTATAGGGCATTGGTTTGCTCAGATCCGGCTTCACCCCTAGAGCCCGGATGATCTTGTGCCCCAAATCCAGAGTTGCGTCCTTGCCGTCGGCGCATACATAGCCGACCGGATGCACTGCATACCAGCCTTCCGAGCACTGGGCATCCCCCTGGACCGCACTCTCTGACCTGGGCAGCGCCTCCCCCAGCCGCATGTACCCCAGTACCTTGGCCTTGTGATGGGGCCCCTCGTAGATCGGTGTCGTCAGCGCCAGCGCCGCCACCTTCGGCCCATGGGTGTTCACCGGGGGTCGCTCCAGGTTGCTCATGGCGCCTGACGATACGGGCCTTACCCCGGT
>JANWXX010000207.1 GCA_025057345.1 Polyangiaceae bacterium
GGTACGCCTGCCGGAGTCTTGCCTCCGTGTCTATGGCTGCCCACTGGATCACCAGAGGTCGACCTGCCATAACCCTTCTAGCCTGCAGAAGCTCCCGCTATTCCTCTTCAGAGGGGCGGTTCGGTATCACATCGCGAATCCCGCTCTGGGCACGTGCGGCTAGTTCAGGCAGAGAGCTCTTGAACACGCTGCAACTCTATGCCCACTTGTGTGCCATGCTGAATGCGAAGAACTCCCATTCGGGCACAAGCTTCTGCCTCGGAGAGCAAGGGAATACGCAGGGGTTGCGTCTGGGGGTGAGCCTCTTGCGCTAGGAGCCCGCGGTGAGGTGTTCGAGGGAAGCCCAGCAGGCCCCCCAGCTCATGGTTTCCGTGCTCCGGGCCAGCGCCAGGCGCCCGTCCGGTGCGACCAGCAAGATCCCTCCACGTGCTTGGGCCCGTTTCCATAGCATACGGATGGCGGTTTCAGCGGCTTCCTGGGGGGTTTTGCCCTCTTGGATCCACAGGCAGGCTCGCAGACAGATCCCGGTGCGCAGGTAGCCCTCTCCGTAACCTGTTCCCGAAGCAGCGGCAGCGAGATCATCGGCGTAGGTGCCTGCGCCTGGGATCGGAGTATCCCCCACTCGTCCATATCGCTTGCCGACGGTACCGCCGGTGCTGGTGGCAGCAGCCAGATGCCCTGAGATATCCCGGGCGACGGCGCCGACAGTGCCGTCGGCCCAGTTGCCGTCCTGACCTCGACGAGTTTCTTCGAGGCGGGCACGGGCGGTTTCGGTGATCATGGTGGCAGGGTCAGCGCGGAAGAACCCCCGCTCCTCAGCAAAGCGCGCCGCACCTTCGCCAGCGTAGAGCACATGACGCCCATCGCGAAGTACCTCTCGAGCGATAGCGATAGGGTTACGGAACGGCGGAAGCGCACACACTCCACCCACGGCGAGGGTCGCGCCGTCCATAACGGCGGCATCGAGAGAGAGTTCACCTCGCTCGTCGAGGCTGGCGCCGGTGCCGGCATTGTAGCGCGGATCGTCTTCCAGAAAGGTCACGGCCGCCTGCACTGCATCCAGGGCAGAGCCTCCTGCGGCTAGGATCTCGGCGCCGAGTC
This sequence comes from Polyangiaceae bacterium, assembly GCA_025057345.1. Lineage (GTDB taxonomy): Bacteria > Myxococcota_A > Polyangia > Polyangiales > Polyangiaceae > JANWXX01. Next base: position 1,102 of record JANWXX010000207.1, read on the forward strand.
GAGCGGCTTCTCGACACCCTGCGGCGTGTGCCTCTCTTCGCTCGGGAGGTAGATCCCCTGCACCCCCGTGGACCAAGATGCTCCAGGCCCCGACCTCACCGCCACACCAGGAGAAGCGAACGCTCATGGGGAATGTGCGTGCCCTGGGGGGATGTCTGCAGCAAGGGGGTGATTCAGTACCCCTTGCGAGCGACTGCGAGGTCGGTATCGACCAGCTCGACGCGAGAGGTGGTGACCAAGCAAGCAGCGCTTTTCTCCCGAACGCGAAGCACTCGGAGTTCGCCCACGATTTCGTCGGGGTAGGAGTTATCTTTTTCGGTACCCCGGACCGATTCGGTTTCGGGGCCGAGTTGTTCTGAATCCTTGATGCGCTTGCCGGCGAGGTCGCTGGTGCCGAAGAGGGTGGGTCTCCAACCGTCACCGCGGCGAAGGATGAACAGACGATTGCCCGGGACAAGCCCGTCGTCGGAGCCTTTATCGATGAAGACCACCTGGTTCTGCACGTGGTAGGCGTGAGGGTAGACGCTCATCACCACGCGAGCCACGACATCCTGCTTGTTGCGCACGGGAGGGACGACATCGAAGCGGCGGCCGATGGGGCCAACGTTGGCGCCGCGTTCGATGACGTCGAGGCTTTCGGTGATCCGGCCCCGAGCGATCTTCTTCTTCTCGTCAAAGGTTTCAATGCGCACCGTGCCGAGGATCTGCACCACAGCCCCCTTGCCTGCACTGCGTGCCGGGCGAAAGATAGAGAGTTCCTGGTTGGGCTTGGGTTGGTGGTCGTCTTTGATCTCCAGGTAGACCACATTGCCCTCGCTGAGCAACATGCGGTCCTCGGGGCTCCCCGAGATGACACCCCAGACATCCCGCCGAGGGTCATCTAGAAAGCCCTTGTCCCGGAGGAATATCGTATCTGCTGGGATCACCATCCTCCGGTTGACGATGCCCCCGATGGCCTGCACTGCCCGATCATCCCCACCATCGTTCCTTAGCCGAATCTGGTCACCGGGGTAGATCCAGTGAGGATTCTGGATGTGGGGATTGTAGCTCCATATCTTGGGCCACATCCATGGGTTCCGGTAGTAGGAATCGGAGATCTCCCAGAGGGTGTCGCCTCGGCGGACAGTGTGGTAAGCGGGGACGCGGGCAGGGGTTGCTTCGTGAGGGAGGATGCCTTGGCCCTTGTCGGAGCCGCGCACGGTAGGAGTAGCCGGGGGGATGTTGAACTTATCTTCAGGGATCAAGGGGGGTGCGTCGGGGCCGAGGGTGAGGCCTCCCTGGGCCTTGGGGGCCGGTGGGGATACGGGCTGGGTGGTGGGAGGCTGCTGGGCCAGGGCAAGTGCCGGGGTGAAGAGCAAGCCAAAGAGGGGGAGAACACAGAGGGGACAGGTGGGACGGAGAGGTGGCATGGGCTCAGTCCTTGGGGGCGCGGCGGGTGGACTCGCTCTGGGGGAAGTCGCTCCTTAGGCGGAGGAGCAGCTCTCGAGCCCGAGCGTCGGCACCGTGCTTCTTGTGGTAGGTGGCCAGGCGCAAGAGCGCATCCGGGGTTTTGGAACCCTGAGGGAAGCGTGCGATCACGGCCTCGTAGTATTCGATGGCCCGAGGGAGGTCTCCAAGGGCCTCATAGCACTCGGCCATCCAAAAAAGCGCGGTTTCGATGCGAGGATTCGCAGGATAGCGGACCTGAAAAGCAGTGAATAGCTCCAGGGCTCGGCGGTGCTGCTTCTTTTTCAGCAGGGAAAGGGCCTCCTGGTAGTCCCGCTCGGCATCCGCCTCCGGTTTGCTGTCTTCCTTCTTCGCCTTCCTGCCGCCGGCCTCGTGGTTGCCATGGACGCGAACAAGGGTACGCGGTGCGTCGTTGTCTTCCGGTTCATCCGCTTCGCCTAGGTCGTCGGCCTCCTCGCTCTCCGGCTGGAGCACCACGACCTTGAGGGGGGGGCGGTCACCGGAAGCCACCTGTTCTTCCCTGGGGTTTGGTCCTTTCCGTGCCTCTAGCCCCTCCAGTCGCTCCAAGATCCTGTCCTGATCGGCTTGAAGCCGAGTGATGTCGGCTTTGAGGGCCTCGTAATGGTGGTCAGCGGTACCGCGGTGGGCTCCGCACCCAAGGCCCGTCAGCGCCAGCAGCAGCAGAGGGGGAAGCTGGTACGAGAAGTGCACGAATCCTAGAATAGCCGACCGTTAAGCGCTAGGCCAAAAGCTTGGCAAGAGGAGGAGGTCCGGCTAGCGTGGTAGGGCCTCATTGCAGGAGCATCGTTCATGGTTCGTCCCCGAAAGAAGATCGACCTTCGTAAAACGCTGTTCCTGCTTCCCAACATGATCACGCTCTCCAGCGTGTTCTGTGGCTTTGAGAGCATTCGCCGCTCGGCTGTGGCGACCTCCGACGCAGATTTCCAGAAAGCAGCGTTGCTCCTCATCTTTGCCATGTTCTTCGACATTCTCGACGGGCGAGTGGCCCGGATGACGAAGACCCAGAGCGCGTTTGGTCTCCAGCTTGACTCGCTGGCAGACGTTATCTCCTTCGGGGTAGCGCCGGCGCTGCTGGTGTACCAGTGGTCGCTCCATAGCCTTGGCACGATGGGGGTGGTGGGTGCGTTTCTGTTTGTGGCCTGCGGAGCGATCCGATTGGCTCGCTTCAATGTGCTTAGCATGGGGGATAACGGGCAACCGGCGAAGCCAAGCAAATACATCTTGGGTCTGCCGATCCCCGGAGCGGCGAGCATTCTAATGAGCATCGTGCTGGCCAACCATGCGGCGGGCTCGGACTTGGGAGCACCTCGCTTTGCACTCCCGATGCTGGGGGTCACGATGACCCTATCGTTCTTCATGGTGTCCACGGTGAAGTTCCGTTCCTTCAAGGATGTAAAACCCAACACCCGTACCCTCCTTTTCGTCTCTTTGATGGCCCTATCTTCCGTACTCATCTCTGCAGCGCTCAAGCCTGCCTTTGTTCTGGTTTGGCTCCTCGCCGTCTATGTCTTGCTGGGTGTGGGAGAAACCACGCTGCACCTGGTACTACGCCTCACCCGCCGTCAGGATTCCACCCCACCGACCTCCTAAGCTGCTACCATCAGGGCGTGCGTTGCCCAATCTGTCAAGGCCCATTGCCTCCAGAAAAACCCGCCTCATTTCCCTTCTGCTCCCCTCGGTGTCGTACCATCGATCTGGCCCGCTGGCTCGACGGCGACTATCGGATCCCCAGCGAGCTCGTGGAGCCAGAGCCAACCCCCCTGGCCTCCTCTTCGGAGCAACCCTCCTGGCGGGGCTCTCGGTGAAGTGGACGCTGTCCTTCCTCCTGACTCTCTTCTTGTTGGCTCCGGGGGCACTCGCCCAATTTCCACCGCCTGCAGGGCAACCCAACCCACCAGGACAGCCTCCCCGCAGTCCAGTGGGGTCCACGCCCAGGCCGTCCAACCGAACTGAGCAGACGCTCCAACGTGCTGAGCAGGTCGACTCTGGACGAGGGCTCTCCTGGTTCTACATTGGCGCGGAGGGTAGCTTCTTTTGGTTGGGTTCCGACGTGTTCCGCAAAAGCGGTGGACCCCTGCTGACCGAGGGACGACAAGCCTCTGGGGTCGGCCCGGGTGGGGGTATTTTCCTGGGAGGCCGTTTCTACATACTTAACGCAGGGGCCCGGGTGAGGACCGCCTGGCTCCCCGATAGCCAGTTTCTCTCCGCAGGAGGGGAGGTAGGTTTCAAGATGCCTAAAGGCAATCTGGAGCCTTATCTCTGGCTGGGAGGCGGCTATGCAACGCTGCTCGGAGTGAAGGAGAAGGTAAGGGGGGTTGATGTGGTGCTGGGGGGAGGCGTAGATTACTTTCTCTCCCCGTATGTCTCCATCGGAGGGCTTGCCTCTGCTGAGCTGGTTTCGCTTCGAAGGGGGGTTTTTCAAGGGCTTCCCCGAAGCTCCCACCTAGGGCTGGCAGCGGTCGGTTCCCTGGTGTTGGGCCTGCATTTCTGATGGGATGGCAGCAGCTTGGTGCAGTGGGGGCCTTGCTGGGAAGCCTGCTGCTGGCGGGGCTGCTGCTGGGTTGGTTGCGCTCCCGGGGCCCTCGGGTACCTCGAAGTGCGTTGCTACGGGTGAGTCTAGCAGGGCTGGGGCTTGGGTTTTTGGTGCTGTTGGTAGAGCGCTGGGGGTTGAGGTTGGTGGGACGAACGGGTCGGGTAGAGGTGCCCCTCTACCTGACTCTGGGCCTTTGGGGGCCGCTGGGGGAAGGGGCTAAGCTGGCGGCGCTCTGGCCCGCCTTTACCCGCCGGGAACTCCGAGGTCCCTTGGAGGCTATTACGGCGGCCGCCTTGGTCGCGTCGATCTTTGCCCTACTTCGAGAGGGGGATGCGCTGGTGACGACGGCTTCGCCCTCCTGGGTGTTCCTCGTTGCTCAGGTGCTGACGATGCCTATGCAGATGCTTCTGTCCTCGCCGTGGGCCTTCGTGCTGGGGCGCTCATACCTGCGGAGCAATCCTCGCTCCGGGTTCTTGCCGTCGTGGCTTGCGGCGGTGGTGTTCCACGGCGTCTCATCGTTCCTGTTGACCAGCGGGAAGCCCGCAGGGTTGGTAGCTTCGGGGGCTCTGGTGCTTGGGCTTGGGCTGCTGGCATTCCTAGCGCGGGATAGCTTGCTGCCGGGAGCTACACAGCTCCCCCTCCAACATACTCACACGGCACCCCCGAGGGTCGATCTGCGAGAACTGCTAGCGCGCAAGGACGCTCCTGTCAGCGTGCGCTGGGTGTTGGTAGGAGTGTTGGTCCACCAAGGAGCATTGCTACTCTCCCTGATAGGGGCAGTAGTTTTGGGTAACCACCTCGGCGTTGACTTTGCCTCCGTGGATGCCACGGAGAAAGCAGCCGTCGGACCCGTGCTGTTCCTGGTAAGCCTTGGGCTGCTTTCCTTTCCCTTGGCGGGGTTTCTCATGACCCGGGCCAGTGGGATCTCTACCCTGCTAGAGCCTGCGTTGGCCTCCGTACTCGCCCTGGTAGGGTTGGCGGTGGTGCTGGGGGTGGCGGCGCCGCTAGTGTTGGCGGTAGTTATCCCTTGCGCACCGGTGGCGTTGTCCCTCAGCTGTGCTGGAGCATGGTTGGCGCTCCGGCCATTACGCTGGCAGCCGCACCAGGAAGGCGGCCCCGCGCTCTCCGGGTAGTACCTCAATGCTCCCGCTATGGGCTTCGATGATGGCACGCACCACAGCCAGTCCCAGTCCGGTTCCGTCCGCCTTCCCGGAAACCAACGGTTCAAAGAGCGTCGCCCGGACGGTGGTAGGGATCCCGGGGCCGTCATCCTCCACAAGTACCTCGATAAGCCCCTCGTGAAAGCGTATGGAGGTGCGGATCGCGCTGTGCTCCTGATTTCGCTGGGCCTCTATAGCGTTGAGGTAAAGGTTGGCGAGCGCTTGGGGGAACAAGAGGAGGTGGCAGCGGAAAGCGAGATCCTCCGGGGTGACGGTTTCGGTTAGGAGGAGGGAGGGAGGGCAGGGAACCAACTCGTGGACGAGCGTCAAGATTTCGGTGGCACGGCAAGAGGAGAGGGGGAGGGGGTCACCCTGGGCCAGAGAAAGGATGGCGCCAGCCACTTCCTGGGCGCGGACCACCATAGCGGAGGCTTTTTCCAGGTGCCTGAGGAGCCTGCCATCGTCGCTACGATCCTGGCGGGCGAGGAAGAGGGAGGTAGAGGCCACCGCTAGCAGGTTTCTGGTTTCATGGAGGGCACCAGCTCCGAGAACACCTGCACTCACCAGGCGGAGAAAGCGCGGGTGCTTGGGGTCCAGAGGGGGCATCCTGTACCAAGGTAGAGAACCTCTGCCCTCCAAGGGAAGGCTGCTCTCAACATCGCCCCTCCTCAGCGCTTCCTCTTCGGACCTCCCTCTACCGTCAGCACCTTGCTGATCGCGTCGATGTTCTTCCCCGCCGTCCGCACGAACATCGCCCAGGCTTCCTCGTCTCCTGCCGAGTCCGTGTTCACCGTCCCTTCGTGGATCAATCCCTCTCCGGTCGCCTCGATCTGGCAGAGCGCCTGCCCGGTCTTGCTGTCGGAAACCACCAGCCACCCTTCTACCCGCGCCGGCTTGGCCCGGGGGACTCCTCGTGGATCCGCTGCCTGGTATGCTGTGATCACCCCCACCCCGATGTACCGGAATTTCTTGACATACTCCGCCGCCTCGATCTGCGCTTGCACCTTCTCCACTGAGTCCCCGGCCATCCGCTCCAGGAGCGGGGTTTCACGGGCGCCAGGAGCACGGAGCATCAACCCATGCTCCAGCGCTGGTGTATGGTAGATTTCTAGCTTCCCCTCCCGGGCGTCCGCCTTACCGCTTAGCAAGAAGACCGACTCCTTGTTGAATACTAGCACGACGCGCCCCGCCTCGTCCGGCGTGTCTGCAAGGATTTGCTTGTCCGGGCAGGTCTTCCGGCTCAACGTCTTGCTCTCCGGAAGCCCCACCCACACCCGGGAGAAGGCTTCGTCCACGGGCTTGCGAGCCTCCATCAACCTCGGGATCAGCTCGTCCAGCGCCTTCTTCTGGCGCGCCTCTGCCTCCTGCCGCTCCTGCTTCTTCCGGGCCTCTTCCTTCGCCTGCTCCTCCAGCTTTCTGGTCGCACTCAATGGCTCCTTTGAGCAACCCAGCCCCAGCAGCCCCGCGGCCATGACAGCGATCCAGCTCCTCATGCCCTGTTGCCTACCACGGCTCCGCCGGGCACCGGGGGTCAAGGCGCTGGCGTCAGCTCCACTACCGCCTCCCCAGCCACGGTCACCACCGCCGCCAGCCCTTCCCGAGAGATCCGTGTGCCCTCCATCCGTGCCGGGCGGAGCGCCACCGCGAGCCGGTAGCGCAGGGGCCCCTCGTCGCCCTCGCTTCCCAGCAATCTCGTCGTCAGCCCCTCAATGCGCCGGTGCATCCCGCCAAGCTCCGCCGGGAGCGGGATTCGGAGCCGATTCTCTAGGGCGCTCCCCAGCGCCGCGAGATCCAGCCGGGCGCCAGCGGTGCGCAGGCGCTCGGGCTCGCCAGGGGCAGGGAGAAGGTCAACGAAGAAGAGGCCATCGGGGCGAGCCTCCGGAGTGGTGTCGTAGAACACCTGGCCACAGGAGCGTCCCGCCAGGGTGAAGCCCAGACGGACCTTGCCGACGGGACCCGGCGCAGCCGTGGCTTCGGTCACATGGAGCACCTCGTCGCCGGCGCGGGGCTCCACGAGGGCGAGGGTGCGGGTGAGGGCGAGGCCGGCTTCGGCCCAGGAAACCTGAAGCGGAATGC
>JANWXX010000208.1 GCA_025057345.1 Polyangiaceae bacterium
TGCCGTTACGTAGGACGGTACTGCCCAAGGTACGATCAAGAGCACCCGGTAGAGGGTTTTGAGCCGCAGTGTCGGGTGAGAGAGGAGAAGGCCAAAGAACAGACCAAGGAGCAGGTGGAGTGCCACGTTGGCCACTGTCCAGAGGATGGTCACCAACAGCACCAGGTAAAATGACCCGCTTGCTAGCAGCGGCCCCCCTCGCGCGGTGAGGATCGCTCCATAATGGGCTAGTCCGACAAAGCGTAGCGTGTCCCCTCGACCGGCAAAGAAGGAAGTTCCCGCTCCTACCACCAGGGGCCCAATCACCAGCACCAGCACAGCTAGAAATGCCTGGAAGATGTAGCCATAGGCTGGGATGGATTTCTTGAGCTGCACCCGCACCTCCTCCTGACTTGCCTGCCGCACCAAGTAGCCAGCCCCTACCAGCGTCAGTAGCCCTAGCAGCACCAGGAACGGTGTCGGTGAGGCAGGTTCCGGCAGGGGCCTGCGCACGTCATCGAAGCGATGCGCTGCCTCTCGCAGTGCTGTAGCTGCTGAGGCATCCCCCCGGAGTACCTTGCGGAGCGCTCGATCTGCCGGCTCGAAAGTCAGCCGCATCAGTGGATGGGTGGGCATCGGATCGGCTTGGTCGGCAGCCCTAGCAAAGGCCAGTAGGAACGGATCGCTGGTTTCTGCTGGAGAGGGCACGTTCCGTGCGGAAACCGTCTTGCCCACCTGTGCCCGTACGTCCGCGGCCTCTGCCGATCCGAGGTAGCGGGCCAGCGCCCGAGCCTCCACCCCCGCCTGGGGAGTCATGAAGACCGCTTCTACTGTCAAGAGCGGTCGCATCGGGCCTACACCACGCACCGAGGGGAGTGGGATCACCCGGTAGGCAATGGCACCTTTGATGTCACCGGCGGTCCACGGACCCCCGATGGCAGCAGCAGCCTTGCCGGAGGAGAACAACTCACTCACCAGTGACCCGGAGGCCTCCTCCGGGATCAGTCCACGCTTCGCTAGCTTTGCGACGTACTCGACGGAGGAACGCCCTGCATCACTGTCTAGCCCGTAGCTCCCATCGGGGCCCAGCATCGACCCGCCGAAGGCGGAGAGGAAGGGGGCGTGCATATAAGCAGAACCCGCTACGTGGGCCAGAGGGATAACGCCAGGAGGGTAGGTAGGTTCCAGGAGATCTTCTAGGGTGTTCGGATCTTGGGGGACGAGGGCATTGTTGAGGTAGAGTGCAAGGCACTTCCGCGAGAGGGGAACACCATAGATAACCCCATGGAGGGTGACCGCGTCCAAGGAAGCCCGAGCGAAATCACTTCGCTCCTGATTAGGGATGGCCTCGCCTGCAGGGGCCACTAGACCGCGGCGCTGGTAGTCACCGAGCCGTTCGTGGGCGTCGAGGAAGAGATCGGGGCCATTGCCAGCAGGGATCGCAGCCCCGAGCTTGGAAGCATAGCCATCAAAGGGGATCGCTAGCGTCTCCACAATCACCCCAGGATGGGCTATCCGGTAGCGCTCCAGCAGAATCCGGAGCGCCTCCTGCTCCTTTCCGCCTTCACGGTAGGCATGCCAGAGCTTGAGGACGCCTGCCCAAGCTGTCGTGGGGGAGAGCAGCAGTACCCAAAGGAGGAAGTGACAAAGGAGCGAGAAGTGAGATCGCATCCTGGCAGCACCCAAGAGCCTACGAGACTCCTGGTATCCTGGTCACTCAAGATCGTAAGGGACTACCTTAGAGGAGGAGAGGTCGGGGATGGCTTGCTCCAGGGCAGCCCCCAGCTCCTTGTGGCTACCGACCACCGCGATCACCAAATTGTTCGGGTTGATGCGCCCCTGGATCGCCTGGTTGACTTGCTTGCGGGTCACTGCCTTGATGTGGTCCGTATAAGTTTCGTGGTAACCTTTGGGCAGATCGTAGACCTCTGCTGAGATGCGCTGCTGTGCGCGTTTTTGCGCTGTATCGAGGTCAAAGACATAAGAGCGCCGGAGGTAGTTCTTGGTGAAAGAGAGCTCCTTGGCCTCTACGCCGTCTTGGTGCCACCTCACCAGCAGCGATAGCAGCAGGGCAAGGCACCCTGGGGCATCTCCGGCAGCAGGGGCGGCCCACATCGAGAAGAGTTCCCGATGGCGGTCGAGCCCCAGGCGAGCATAGGCTCCGTAGGACCACCCTCGCTGAACTCGCACCTCCTGCATCATCCGGGCGTTAAAGGTGCCACCCAGCACTGAGGTAGCCACCTGGAGGGGGATGAGATCATCGTCTCGGGGATGAGAGCCCAAAGTTCCCAGATACATCTGCGTCTGTGTTCGCTCGGGTTTGTCCACCAAGACCAGATGACGGCCAGGACGCACCTCCGGTTCGCCGACGGGATCTGGGATGCCAGCGCCCTCTGGAAGTCGTAGAGTAAGGAGTTCTGCAAGGTGGCGAGCTCTCCGATCAGAGAGGTCACCAGAGAATACGAGGAAGGCGTTCTTCTTGCAAAAGACGTTGCGATGATACTGACGAACGTCCTCGGGGGTCAGGGCACGCAGGGTAGGTATGTAACCGCTCACACGGCGACCATATCGGTGGGAGCCGAACACTTCCCGGCGCAGCGCACGGCTTGCCAGGACTGAGTCACTATCCCGGGACTCAATCAGCTCTGCCTCGATTTCTCTCTGGAGCTTCCCCAGCTCAATCTCATCGAAAGAGGGCTCTGCTACAAGGGCACCGATCAGCTCGGCCATGGCTTCAGCATTGCGGGAGAGTACGGAGGCTCCCACGGCAGTCCAGCCAAAGTTCACCTCGGAGGAGAACTCACCCCCCAGGGTGTCGATGGCTTCCTCAATCTGCTGTGCGGTCTTGCCTGCGCCGCCTCTGCGGAGCATCCGCCCCGTTACCCGAGCCAACCCCTCCTTGCCCGGAGGATCAAGGGCAGAGCCGGAGCGAAACACCAGAGACATACTGACCAGGGGCACTGCTGTACTTGTCTCGACGATGCGCTTCACAGGGAAATTTGCCTTTCGCCGGTCACATCTTCGACGCTTCCCTCCAGGGGGGCTTCCCTCCTGGCGAGAGCTGCCCTCACCAGTATCACTGAGCGTGCCTCCTTGACCAGGTAGCGGCGCGCCACTCGGAGTAGATCCGTCACTGTCACCCGTCGCAGGGGCGTGAGCCGAGCGAGAGCCCCCACAGGGTCGCCGGTGACCACCTCATAGAAGCCGATTTGCTCTGCACGACCGTCGCAGCTCTCCATACCATGAAGCGCTGATAGTTCCATGCGGGCCTTGGCTCGTTCCAGCTCGGTACGGTCCACCGGGGCTTCAACCACCTTGCCCAGCTCTCTGTCCAGGATAGCTAGCAGCGCTTCTGCTCTGATCCCGGGGCGTGCAGTAGCTGTGATGTCGTAGAGCCCCGGGTCTCGGAAGGTGGAAACCCATCCGCGGCAGTCCACTGCGGCCTCTGCCTCCTGCACCATGGCTCGGTGGACCCGGGAAGCACGGCCTCCGAACAGGATCTCATTGAGCACCGACAAGGGCACATGGTCCGCATCGCCTAGGGCTGGGCCCCGGTAGCCAACCGCGATCTTTTCCACCTCCGTAGGCTTCTCCACCTCGACCACCCGCTCCTCAGTTTGTGGAGGCTCCGGTCTGACATCTTCCACCGGGATCTCTGCTGCCTCCATGGCTCCGTAACGCCGTTGCACTCGTGACAGCAGCTCTTCTCGGTCCACATCTCCTACGACCACGATCGTTGCGTTGTTTGGAGCATAATAGGTCCGGTAGAAATCTTCACAATCTTTGGTAGAGAAGTTCTGGATATCTTCCATCCATCCGATGGTAGGCCATCCGTAGCCGTGGCGTTGAAATGCAGTCTTGTAGAGAAGTTCTGCCACAGAGCCATCTACGTCATCCTCGACCCGCTGACGTCGTTCGTTGGAGACTACCTCTTTTTCGCTGGTCACCTGGGGCTCTCGGAGAACTAGGTGGGCCATGCGCTCAGCCTCCAGATCTACGACCAACTTTAGACGATCGCTGGGGACATTCTCGTGATAATACGTCCAGTCAACCCAGGTGGCTGCGTTGGACTCGGCTCCGCACTCCTCCAGCTTTCGGTCAAATTCTCCTTTGGGCAGGTGTTTGCTCTCGTTGAACATCAGGTGTTCGAAGAGGTGGGCCAGCCCGGTCTTGCCCGGGCGCTCGTGGCGTGACCCCACAGAGAACCAAGTCTGATAGCTGAACACCGGAGCCCCGTGGTCCACCAGCAAGAGCAGAGTCAACCCGTTTCCTAGCCGGTATCGTTCGACCTTGTGCTCCTTGCTCCAGGTAAGGGTTTCGACCCACTGGACCTGTGCTCCCGGGGCTTTCCCCCTGTTTAGACGCTCCAGGGCCTCTGCTCCCAAGGGGCCCCTCTTATGCACTTCTCTCTTTGCTGGCATCGCCTGTTCCCTACCAAACTGCGACCACGCTGTCAGGGGAACCTCAAGGGAACCCCTCTGCCTGCTTGAAGGACCTGTTGACTCCCGCCTTCCGCTAGGGAGGGGGGTTCGCTACGCTCCTGCCCCACACGAAAGGCAAACAAGCGATGAGTCCACGGGTGTGGTGGTTGCTGGTGCTTGCAGCGGTGGCAGTAGGATGTACGGATCGGGTCAAGGTTTCGGAAGAACGGGCGGTGGCCCATGCAGCAGCGTTGGCTGCTCTGGTGGACAAGGACATTGAGGAGATTCGTCGGGGTCTTCCTGCAGGTGCCAAGAAGCTTGGAGAGATCCTTGGCACCGAGGAGGTGACCCCAGGAAAAGCTCGTACGGCGCTTCGCAAGGCCCGCGAGGCTGTTATCGACTTGCAGTTGGCCAAATCCACCTTCTTTGCTGTCACCGACCTTCAGGGAGTCGCCTACGCCAGCGATCTGGAAACCGACGGCTTCAGCGGTAAGAACATCCTGGATGCGTACAAGCTCCTCGCCAGAGCCAAGGAAGGGGGGTACGTAGAGACAATTGGACAGATGGAGGAAGCCAGGGGGCTTCGCAAAGGAGAAGATCTTCAATGGGTTGCAGCGGCACCCGTCCCTGGTGCGCAGGGCAAACCAATAGGGCTTTATGTTACCGGATGGTCCTTCCGGCGCTTTGCCCAGCACTTGGAAGAGCAGCTCAAAACGGATCTCAGGAACGCAGGGCCCAAGGAGGAGAAAACTCCCCTGGTGTATGTCTTTGTTCTCCACGAAGGAAAGGCTTATGGAACACCCATCGTGCCGGACGTGAATGCACAGGCAGTGGAAGGGTTGGGGCTCGCAGCAAAGGTGCAGGGAGGGCCGTTCCGGGGCCGGGTGGAGATCACCAACCGGGGCTATGGAGTGGCAGCGCAGGCAGTGAAGAAGCTCTGTGAGTCCTGTGCGGTGGTGGTGCTCCGGTCAGAGGTGTGAGCCTGCTGTACTGCCAGTAGACCGGGGAGGTTCAGGGGCAGGAGATGGCCTTGTAAGAGCAGACTGGGTTGTTGGGGCCAATATCGATGTGGAGGTGATCGCCCCCAGCCTTCTCATTGAAGATAAGGTGCATCTCTCCCGGGTTGCAGCTCTTCTTGGCCAGCGAGCACTTTGGGGAGGAGTGTTGGAGGTCGACCGCTTGTCCACCCATGTGGTTGGAGCATTGAGCGCAGGTTCCCGGGCAGGATGGCTTACCGCACATCCCCATGCACACCTTGTTCTGGTGGATGGGCGAGCGGTAGCCGCTGTTGACGTGCATGGGGGCCCCGTAGCTGTCGCGGGTGGCCTGCAGTCGCCTGACGAATTCCGGGTCGACGTAGACGTAGGGAGAGGAGGCTGCCGACTGATGGGTTAGCTCGCTCAGGGAGAAGTTCGGAGAGAGCTTGACGGTCTTGTAAGAGAGCTTCTGGCGGGTCTTGGCATCAAGGATATTGTTAATGTCGATGACACAGGAGGGTGCTTCACTGCACCCGCGACTTGTGTAGCTGTAAGAAACCCTGGCCGGGGTTGGGATGCCGAGGATGGAAACCGAGGGGTACTCCAAGATGCACCCCTCGGTCTTGCACTTTCCGATTTGCTGGCCTTGAGGGATTTCACACGTGCTTGGTGCCAGACAGTCGAAGTTGTCGTTGTTCCCTCGGCAAGCGTCTGAGCAGACCCCCTTATGGCAGATTCGCTGGGTACCGCTGAGACCTCCGTGACACTCTTGATCGGTGGAGCAAGATTCCCCCAGTTCCTTGCGGGTGACGCACCGGAAGGGGGAGGAGGATTTATCGCATTTGGCATTGCCGCCTCCGCAGTCGCTGTCTTTCTCGCACTGGTTGCTTGAACCTCCTGAACCTGTCTTTCCCGAGGTGCCGCTGGAGCCTCCACTGGAGCCTCCCGAGCCCCCACCGGAGCCTCCCGAGCCCTCGGAACCGCCACCGGGACAGCCGATGGGGGTAGAGGCAGCAACCTCGGTCACCTTGACCTTCCACTTGTCAGACCACCCAGCAGAGGTACTCCCGTAGAGGTATTTGGTGATGAGAGGGCTGGCGTCGATGATAGGGAAGTGGGTTTTGCAGTTGTTGAAGGAAGCTGCATCCTCCACGCACCGGTTGGGCCCGCAGTCGGCTACCTGCGCGATGCAGCTCTTGCCGTTGGCCTCGATCTTCACTTTGGTCCCACAGCCAAAACGAGCCAGGTTAGCGATATAAGCCCACTTCCCATCGGCCATGGGCATGCCAGGGCAGGCCTGAGGCTGGGTTTCGTTGCCTCCTCCGTAGGAGGTAATGTAGTAAATTCCGTCCGCGGGTTTATCGCTGTAGCTGAGCGCTGCGCAGTTGCCCTTGGTAGGGCAGGTGCAACCAGCCACGTTGACTTCGCTGCGGATGTGCCCGATTTCTTCGCCCTCTACAATTGGCGCGTCTTCCATCGGATATGCGCTCTGGCAGGCAGGTATCGTGGTTCCTACCAGTGCCATCGCAACAGCGCATGCTGCACCCTGGCGCCAGCCTTGGCTGTTCTTGTGCTTGTTGTTCATCACAGTGCCTCCTCGTCGAGGAGCTTTGGCTGGCAGGTGGGCAAGGCAGCCTCACCATCACCCATGGTGCAAACGAGTTCCTCGCCGCAGTCGTGGTACACAGTGCCTAGCCGGCAGGCCTGCTGGCAGCTACCTCCGGTACACACCCCACGGTAGGTTGTCCCGTCGCTTCCACAAGGCAGCCCTTCGGGGGCATCTGCCCCGCAAGGCGACCCGAGGGAGGCGCTGTCCCCTGGTTCGGCGCTGCAGAAGCCTCCGTAGACGCATTGTTGTCCTGCAGGGCAACCCACCGTGTTGTCGAAGAAGTCACAAGTTCGCGTGCAATGCTCGCTTCCCTCGGGACCTACGCACCGGAGGCCCGGCTGGCAACCGGTATTCAGCAGAGCGGGCTCGCAAGAGGCTCCCTCGATTCCCGGACCAGGAGGCAAGCACTTGCCCCGGACCTGATCCGCATCCAGGGCAACACATTCGAATCCCGGCAAACACGAGTCTTGCGGGTAGAAGGGCGTGCAGGTCGGGTAGCAGGATCCGTAGCTGGCACCGATCTCTTGTGCGAGGCAAAGCTCGTTGTCTTTGCAACCCTGGCCGGTTTCTACCTCGCATTGGAATGCCACGCAGGTTCCAGTCTTTACGTCGCAAGCGACGGTCTGCGGATCGCCACAGTCTTCGGCTTTCTGGCAACCCTTACCTGGTGCTGGAGTGGTGTCCCAGTCGAAGTTGTTGATCCGATAGCAAGTTCCTCCGTGGATCTCCTCTACCTCACCGGTCTGCAAGTTGAGGGTTACTTCCCGAAGCTCGACCTTCTCCAGGGATCCCTTGCTGATCGCTGACGGAGGGCTCGACACGGTATCTAGCCTCATGGACCCTCCGGTCTGAAAGATGTACTTACTCGCATCAAGCAGCTCATCCGCCCCTTGGTAACCGATTACACACTGCCGACACCCGTCATAGCTCGTCTGATCGCCCAGGGGATAGGTACCTGGCTTGTGCTTGAAATCCTCTCGATCACTCAGTTCGATTTGGATTGTCCACTCCTTGCCGTCGGAGCCTTTCGCCTTGCCTCGCAGCACCCCCGGTTGCATCGTCGGGCTCAGCTCCGAGATGGTCATGCTTTGTGGAGACTTGCATGACGTGCGGGTCGTCTTCTTCGGACTGCTCGGCGGTGGTCCCTCCTCCTCCTTTGAGCAATTCGCAATCATTGCTATTGCCCCTACGGCAAACACCAACCACCAGGCCCATCGCGCACGTTTGACCATGACCCCAAGACTAGCGAGTAAGGTTGCCGATGGACACTGGTCATGTTTCATGGATTTCCAGTGCCTCACTACGATCCCACAACAGCCTTGTCCGTGAAGAAGCGCCCC
>JANWXX010000209.1 GCA_025057345.1 Polyangiaceae bacterium
GCGTTGTGTCACAGTTGGTATTGCCTGAGGCACCACCGCTGGAGGAGCCTCCCACCAGGATGGTCCCTGCGAAACCGGCGGAGCCACCGAGTGCAACACCACCGCCGGAGCCGCCGGTGTTGTTACCACCGAGGTTGACGCTTCCTGCCGAGCCTCCGGTACGAGCACTGGAGCAGTCTCCATCGGGGAAGCAGAAGCCATTATCCTGATTGCCGCAACCCGCGAGGGCAACCTCACCGAGGAGGGCAAGAAAGGACACAAGGGTCAAGGTAGCGGAGGGGCGCAAGGTCGTGCTCCTTTCCTTTGCCGTGTTCAGAGCCCTGGTCTTCATCGCGAGGCCGCCTTTCTGCTGACGCCACGGAAGCGACGGCGCAGCAAGGGGAGGGTCGTCAAGAGCAACGAGAGAGCACCGGTTGCCTGACCGGGAATGCCAATACCAGTTGAGCAAGTGCATCCGCCGCCGCCGGTAGTAAGACCGATGGGTTTGGAGATGGCGGTGACACCACCTCCCGCGCTGATCCCGGAGCTGGTCCCTCCAGAGCTGATCCCGGCGGTCCCTTGCTCACCACCGGTGCCTGCAGGGCTGCCACCGCCAGTACCAGCCGAGCCGGCCGAACCTGCTGATCCCTGGCCTGGAGCATCGAAGCAATCGCCTCCCTCGCAGCGCTCCCCCTCTGGACAGAGGACACCATCGCAGGGATTGGCTTCGCACTGACCCGTAGTGGGATTGCAGACCTGCCCGGCCTTGCACCCCTTGCAGATGGCCGTCACGCACTCTCCCTTAGTCGTATCGCAAACCTTGCCTTCGCCGCAGCCTTCCTTGGGGCATTGGGTAGCCTTGCACTCGCCTGCGGTGCAGACCTCCCCCTCCTTGCACTGGACTCCGGCGCAAGACTTGATGCACGTTGCTTGACCGCCGGAGGGCTTGCACACTTCATCAGGCTTGCAGGAGCCGGGCTTGCAGGGATTCTCGACGCAGACGGCGTCGGGGCTGCAGATCTTCCCATCGGAGCAGGGGACGGTGAAGCAGCTACTGTCGACGCAGCTCCCGGGTTTCTCCCCAAAGTCGGTGCAGACCAGTGGCCCCTCGCAAAGCACACCAGCGCAGGGAGGGCTGCACTTGTTGTTCTTGCAGACGCACAGGGGAACAGGTGTCGAGCCTGGCGGGTACGACGGTGCACAGAGAACCTGCTCCTTGCCACCGATGATCTGTTTGACTGTCTGGGTTTCGCAGGCCTTGCAGCCGCTAGGTTGGACACAGTATTGACCAGGCTCCGGGGTGGCACCGCTAGTTTCCGTGGCTAGGCAGGTGTAGTTCCCCGCCGGGCAGGGGAATTCTCCCGGCTGGCACCGAGAAGCACACTGGGCGCCATCCTCCGTCTTGACGCACTCCTGTTTGGTGGAGGTATCGCAGAGCGGGTTGTTGGCGGAGGTGTTGTCCGCAATCCCGTCGCAGTCGTTGTCCTTGCCATCACACACCTCGTTCTGGGGTGTGATGGCTCCGATGCACTTGACGACGCCGTTGATGCACTTCCAAGTGCCCTTCTTGCATTCCCCCACGTCGGAACCGCAGAGCTGACCGATCACCTTGCTGGGGTCGAAGGGGTCTGCGGTACCGTCTAGCTCGACTGATTCGTCGATGATTCCATCGCAGTCATTGTCTAGACCGTCACAGATCTCGGCCTGTTTGTCCGGGGCGGTACAAGGACCAAAGACACCATCTTTGCAGACCTGAACGCCCGAACCGCACTCGGAGCTGCAAGCCTGCACCACGTCGTCATCGATCTTACCGTTGCAGTCGTCGTCGACATTGTTGCAGATCTCGGGCTTGGGGGTGGGGGCTGAGCAGGAGATTTTGCCGTCCTTGCAGACTTCGATGCCTTCACCGCAGGCGGTGGAACAAGGCTTAGGGTCAACCTGGATGCCGTCATCCACTTGGCCATCGCAGTTGTTGTCTACCCCGTCACATTTCTCCTCGGAGGGTACGAGGCCTCCCTTGCAAACGTAGGCGAAGCCTTGGGGAGTGCTCTGGCAAGTGAGCTTGCCAGTAAAGCAAGGAGCCTTCAGGGAGCCGACCCCGCTACAATCGGCCTGAGCAGGCTTGCACCAGTCGGGGCCTTTGACGGGGTTGCTGCATACGTTGGCAGGGTCGCAAGTAGCCAGATCGAGGCCAGTCCAGCAGCCGTTCTTGTCCGGCGCCGGAGCGTCATCGAAGATTGTCTCTTGGGCATCCGGGATACCATCACAATCGTCATCTACACCGTTGCACAGTTCAGGCTGGGGTTGGGTTCCGCCGACGCAGATGAAGGTGCCACCTACGCAGGCACGCTGACCGGGGGTACAGGCTCCCTGAGACGTACCGCAGGGAGCTCCCACACCGGGCAACTCCCCTTCATCGACGTCCCCGTCGCAGTCGTTGTCGATCCCGTCACACACCTCCTGGGAGGGGCCGACGAAGCCACCACACACACTGCTCGGAGCTCCGCAGGGACGAACCCCTTTCTTGCACTGACTGGAGGAGAAACCGTCCTCCTTGAACTTAAGATTTTGTAGGGCTACAGGCACACAGGGGGTTCCGGGGGCACCGTTGTCGATCTTGCCGTCGCAATCATCGTCCAGACCATTGCAGGTTTCTGGGAGTGGGTTGACGTTGCACTTATTGGAGTAGGCTCCCCCGACGCACTTGAGGGTTCCCTGGCAGTTGGGCGCGGTGCCGGGGCCCGCTGGCGGACCGCAGGGGATCTCGGGGACGTTATCGTCCGGGAGCCCGTTGCAGTCATTGTCCTTGCCGTCACAGATCTCCTGAGAGGGGACGCAGTTGTTCGGGCAGGCGGAGCCGGGGGTGGAGTTCCCCGGAGCATTGTCTACGATGCCGTCGCAATCGTCGTCGACACCCAGCGTCGAGCCAGGGATACAAGTATCGTTGGGTGCAGCGCACTTGAGCGGTGATCCGCACTTCTTTTGCCCCTCGTCGACGGTATTGCTGTTGAGCTCCGAAACCACCGTGCTTACGTCGCAGTTGTTGTCCTTATCGTCGCACAGCTCACCGGGGTCGACGCAGAGCCATGCCTGCTGCGGCTGAAGCCCTCCGGGCGTGTTGGCAGGATCCCAGCAGGGGAGGTCCTTGGGATCCTTGGTGTTCTCATACTTGGTGAGGCAGTTGTTCCTGGAGGCAGCGGTGGCCCAGTTGCAGCACTGAGTAACCGATTGCTTATTCCGGTTGCAGAAGTGCTGAAAGCCTTCGTCAGTGCAGCCGTTGCAGTTATTATCGATGTTGTCGCAAGTTTCCGGTTGGATGGCGCCGGTGATGATCTGAGAGAGAGCGATGGAGAGCTCGGCCTCGTTATTTGCCCGGAGAGCCTTGGCTTTCTGCCTGCAAGCAACATCGCTGGAACTACACTGCCCCTCGTCAGCGACCTCTTCAAGAACTTGGAGAGCCAGTTTCTCCTCGTCGATCTTCTCATCCAACCCGAAACCGACGGGGAAGACCTTGACAGGACGACCAACAGCGAAGTCCCCGCTGTTGGAGAAAATTTGCTTCGCAGTTTCCTTGACTTTGGTGATCGCCTCGCAGCTCTCAAGACCATCGGTGACCAGGATGATGTTAATTGGGCGACAGCTTGGTTGAAGCTGAGCGATGTTGTTCTTCAGGTAGGTCGCAGAGAACTCGAGCAACCCATTGAGTGGCGTGCCCCCTACCGGGAGAAGCTCCAGCGGGTCGCCGGTGTTGCACACATCGTCGGTATACGAAACGATCTTGGCAACCTGGTCGGAGGCAACAGGAAGGCCCACCAGAAGCTTGCCTTTTGGATCACCAGGACCAGGACAATCGATGGATCCAGGCTTGGTCAGTAGGGTGCATCGATTCCCAGGACCGGACCTCTCCGGGAGAACACCATCCACATCGTAAGGACCGCAGGCTGCAGCTGCTCCGGCACAACTGTTATTGGAAGGGAAGGTGATCAGCCCGAAGTCAACTTCTCCGAAGGCCTGCGCCATCTTCCGGATCGCACACTTGCCGTCGTTGATCCGGTTTGGGGGCAACCCACAAGAGTTGAAGGCGCTGGACGGTACGCCGCTGATGCAGGGTTTGAGGCCCCCACTGCTCGCGAAGGTAGGGTTGGTGCAAGCCACCATGGACCCGGACGTATCAAATGCGACCAGAAAGAAGGGTCGCGCTGGGGGGGGCCAATCGGCCGGGTTGGGTGAGAGGCACTTGGGGTCTTCGGCAGCCTGGGTCACTCCGGTGGATCCGGCTAGGGCGGCCAGCATCGAGAGGGTAAGGAGGCGGTACTTCTTCATCGGGAACCAGCGGCGCCAAGGCAAAGAGGTATTCATGAGCGTCCATCGCGAGGGGAGGTCAGACACTCGAACAATCTCTCACACTTCGAGGCCGCATGAAAAGGCACCTCTGGCGCAGGCCCCTTGCCCCATTGTAGGTTCCTCTGCCCCAATGGCTAGTACGCGCGGTCCAGGCCGCCCCAAGGGGAAGTTCACCCAGCACCGACGTCTCGATCACCTCCGGACGTTGCTTGAGCAACATCCGAAGGGGATGACTCTCTACGAACTTGCCGACGCTCTCAACGTTACAGCCCGGAGCATGCGGCGCTACCTGAGGGAGATTGAGCGAGAGATTGAGCTGATTTCCACACCGGACAAGCCGGGTGGGGCCCTGCGTTGGCGTATCGACCCCAGCGCCGTCCCCCGGAAGATCGAACTCCGACGCACCCAGGCTTACGCCCTGCTAGCGGCCCGGCGGGTCTTCGAGCCCATGCGCGGTAGCACCCTCTTTGAGGAGATCGACATGGCCACCAAGCGCCTAGTGTCCATCGCCCGGAGGCCTGGCCGTGGTCCCAACGCAGGGGTGGCTGACGCCCGGCTGGAAGACCGATTTCTCTACTTGCCCCATGCGCCCAAGGACTACCGGCAAAAGACGGAGGAGCTAGACGACCTTTTTCAGGCCGTGGCGGATCTGCGGCCGCTTCGATGCCGCTACCGCCGAAGCAATGAATCTACCGAGGAACGGATCACCATTCACCCCTACGCGATGGTACTCTACCGGGAGGCCATCTATTGCGTAGGTCTCCACGTACCTAAAAATGAGATCCGCACCTTCCTCCTAGACCGGATGAGGGACACGGAAGTCAGTGCTACCGAGCGCTTCGAGCTACCCCAGGATTTTCACATTGACGACTACTTCCAGGGTCAGTTCGGCATCTGGCGGGGAACCCAGGCGATCCCGGTCGTGGTCGATTTCGACCCCAAAGTGGCCGAGTATGTTCGAGCCCGGAAGGTCCATAGTACCCAGAAGATCTCTCCTCTGCCGGATGGAGGCACTCGACTCAGCATGGTGGTCGGCGATTTGACGGAGGTGATTTCCTGGGTGCTCGGCTTTGGCAAGACAGCTCGGGTCGTCGAGCCGCCAGAACTGGTTGCCAACATCCGAGACGAGCTAGAACAAGCGCTGGCAGCCTACTCCCATCCCCCTCCCTCCCTGCCTCTTTGCGGCAGTGCTGCCCCTAGCTCTAAGTCCCCTCCGAGCGAATGACCAACTCCACCAGCCCCAACGGAGCCGACGAAGGGCCCGAAGCAACGGCGCTCCGCACCAACCCACTCGCCGGAGGCACCCTCTGGCTGACCCAGACTGCCAGCCTTTCCCTCTGGCGAGGGGAGGTGGGGCTGAGCGACTGGCTCCGGATCGAGGGACGAGATGGAACCATCGTAGAGATGCGCTTGGAGCCCCGGGGAGAACTCCGGGTAGGTCGGCTGAAGAACGGGATGGTGCAGCCGCCACATCTTCAGAGCGAGCTGTTCATCTCCAGCCAGGCGGCCCTGTTGCGCCACGATGGGGTGCGCTGGTGGCTACGGCGCCGCCGGGAGTGTCACGAGCGAGTGCCCACGGTGGTAGGAGCAAGGGCGCTGGGCCCCGAAGAAGAGGAGCCGCTGGTTCATGGCACGTTCCTCCAGGTAGGGCGGGCGCGAGGTACCTTCGTTGACCGGCGCTATAGCATTCCGTCGGTGCCCCAGGGGGCCGTCGATCCAGAAACCGGGCTACTGGGCCGTGTCGGGATGGAGCAAGAGATCTCTGGGATGCTCAGCCTAGGTCGCCGTGGCCACCTTGTGGTGCTTACCGCACCACCTGGGCAGGTAGTCCCCTGGGTTCAGGCGACCATGGCGCTCCATGCCCGTTGGCCTCGCCCGGCGATCTTTCATGAGAGCGGCACCACGGGTCTGCTGTTCAGCGAGGATGTTGGGCCTCCCGGCAAGCTGGCGGAGGAGGCCCGCGCCCTTATCCTAGGGCTTGGTCTACGGGATGTCGTCGTCGGCCTTTGGCCTCTAGAGCAGCAGAGCAGCCCCCGCGAGCTGGAGCTTGCCCTCTATACACTCCAAGCAGCGCTGGCTGCGGGGAACACTGCAGGTCCGATGTCCCTCCGCCAAGAAGTCGCTTGGGGGCGCATCTCGACTGTGGAGGACATCCAACAAGCCCTCGTCCGAGACCACCGCAGACCTGTCGTTCTTTTCGCCATGGAGGAAACAGGTCCTCTGAGCCGTATCGGACCTGGGGTCGTCCCAGCCCTGGAGCGGGAACTCTGCTCGATGGTGGCCTCTGCAATGCCGAGCAAGGGGCTGGTAGCCCGGATGGCACCCGGGGTGGTGGCTGCCTGCCTCCCGCTCCATATGGAAGTTGAACCCTTTGCCAGTGAGATGCAGCGGGAGTGGCAGGGGCGTGCTCCCATAGTGGACGGTCAAATCGAGCTACCCCGCTCCTTGTGTTGGGAGACTGCTTCCGGGGATCCACTCCCCCGCGCCCACGACTTGGCCCGAGAGTGCTCTGACCCCCAGGGGGCGCTCCAGGCGCTCTCTGCTTCCCTCCCCTACCCTATCGCCGGCCGGGTCGCTCTGGCTGCTGTTGCGAGCTCTGCCGTCGAGCGAGTCAAGCTCCTTTTTGACGTCCTGGAAGGAGCTTGGCGCATGGTCGCGTCGCTGCTGGTGGCGGCCTACTTCTCGCATCGTCCTGAGGCCAATGGCACACCCTTTCCCGAGGATCTGATCACCTTCGCCAAGAGTTTGGCCACCCGCCACGCCTACCCTCTTGGCAAGTGGCGCGAGCTGGCTCGGCTGATGGCCCGGGAGCTGGCAGCCCACAACGATATGCTCGGCCAGTTGGCCCGAGAGCTGCTCCGGCTCCGCCAGGGGAATGAAACCCTGGAAGCACTGGCCAATCAACTCCATCCTCTACGCAACCAATTTGCCCACAACGTCTACCCGGAGGCCCGTGCCCAGAGGGATCTCCCCTTCTTTGAGCAGGTCACGCGGGAGTTCCTTCGGGCCCTACACCCCCTGAGTGCATGGACCCTGGTCACCGTAGAGAAAGCCGAACCCGATCTCTACGCCGACACCCAGATGGTCGAGTATATTGACCACACCGGCCCCTCCGAGGGAGGCATCCGCCGTCGGGTCGGATTCAAAAGCTCCATTCGCCTCGCCCATGTCGTCTACCTGACTCGTTGGCGCGATGGCCTCGTCGTCCCCCTCGAACCGTTCTTGCGACGGCGCCCTCGCAACAACACCTTCGACCTCTTTTGGGCCCATCACCTCCCTCGCCCTGGCTCCACCACCTTCGCTTCGGTCATCACCGGTGACGAGGTTGTGGAGGATGTAGACGAGCGTCGTCTCCCTCCGCGCCTTCGGGACTTGTTGGCGTTGATCCAGCGCTCAGGATGAACACGACTTCCAGTTTTCTGAACTATTCAAAGCTCAGTGAGCGCTGAAAGTCGGAGGGATTGCTGCTAGCAGCAATGGCCGTCTCCAAGGTGATGATCTTGGATCGATAGAGATCGGCAAGATGCTGGTCGAAGGACTGCATGCCATATTGGCTGCGACCTCGCTCAATGAGATCTTTGATGGCGGTGCTCTTGGAGGGGTCACGGAGGTACTCGACGATGAGGCCTGTGACGATCATGATCTCGGCAGCGACGCATCTTCCCTTCCCGTCGGCGCGAGGCAGAAGGCGCTGGGAGATGGTAGCGCGGAGCGTGTCGGCCAAACGGAGGCGGACAGCATACTGCTCCTCAGGGGGGAAGGTACCGATAAGGCGCCCCAAGGTCTTAGCTGCGTCGGTGGTATGGACAGTGGAGAAGACGACGTGGCCGGTTTCCGCGGCTTTGAGCGCAATATCGACGGACTCAGCGTCCCGCATCTCGCCGACCAGAATGACATCCGGGTCCATACGCAGGGCAGCCCGCAAGGCGACGTTGAAGCTACGGGTATCAAGGCCAATCT
>JANWXX010000020.1 GCA_025057345.1 Polyangiaceae bacterium
GGTGGCGGTGAAGATCATCCACAACCACTTGCTCAACGACGAAAGTGCGTCAGCACGGTTCATTACAGAAGCCCGTGCGGCAAGCCAGCTCAACCACCCCAACTCCGTCGGCATCATCGACTTCGGCACCACCGAGGACGGCTTGCTCTACCTCGTCATGGAGTACCTCCGCGGTCGCGACCTGGCGCGGGTCCTCCATGAGTCGGGCCCGCTGGAGATCCCCCGGATCGTAGATATCGTCCGCCAGGTGCTCGCCGCTCTCGACGAAGCCCACGAACTGGGGATCATCCACCGGGATCTCAAGCCCGAGAACATCATCCTGGAGCCCCGCCGCGGGGGCGGCAACTACGTGAAGGTGGTCGACTTCGGGCTCGCCAAAGTTCAGGCCCAGCGCTCCATGACGCGCCCCGGGATCGTCTGCGGAACCCCAGATTACATGGCCCCCGAGCAAGGACGGGGCGACCCCCTCGACGGCCGCTCCGACCTCTATGCGGTCGGGGTGATCCTGTTCCTCCTGCTCACCGGTCGGCTTCCCTTCGAGGGCGATTCCCCTACTCAGGTTGTGCTCATGCACTTGACCATGCCCCCACCTGATCCGAGGCAGGTTGCCCCCCAGCGCAACCTCCCGGACAAACTGGTCGAGGTCTGCCTCCGCGCTCTTTCCAAGGATCCTAACGACCGCTTCCCCAACGCAGATGCCTTCTCCCGGGCGCTGCTGGAGAGTCTAGAGATCTCCCCGCCTATCGAAATTAGCAGCCCAGGCGAGATCTTGATCTGCCCAGCCTGCCAGTACCCTAACTCCCTCCGGCAGAAGTTCTGTGGCGAGTGCGGAACCCGGCTCCCCTCTGCCGGCGCCCTACCTGGAACCCACGAGGTAGTTATTCGCCGCCAAGAAACCGCCCGGCGACTCAACGCTCGAACCCTCGATGCCTTTGAGCTTCCCCTCAAGGGACGAGCCGCTGAGCTCACCTGGCTTGAGGAGCGCTGGCGTAGGCTGAAGGGTACCCTGGTCGTCACTCTCCTTGTGGGAGAAGAAGGGTCAGGTAAAACTCGTCTTCTCCAAGAATTCGCCCAACGTGTGGTCAACCAGGGGGGAAGCCTGGTGGAAGTAGGGCCTGACCCTTGGTGGGCTGAAGTAGGATACTGGACGCTCCGACAGGCCATCTGCAAACTGGGGCGGCTCCCTGAGGATGGAGGAACCCCAACACAGTGGGTTGGAGCGAGTGCCGAAGCGCGACAGGGGATCTTGGAAGTATTCGAACGGGACACCTCTACCACCCTGCAGCCAGAGCAACGGCGTTATCTGGTGGCTGAAGCGCTGCGGTGGGCGCTGGCGCGAGGGGCGCAGCTTGCTACGAACGGGCGTTTGCTCTTGGTGATCGATGATCTGCACCGAATCGATGGGGCAAGCCGGAACGCCCTAACGGATGCCCTCAGCGAACCGTTGTTGGCGCCGGTGCTGCTGGCAGCCAGTCAGTCCCCAGGCAACGAACCGCAGTGGAGTAACTTGGAGGTCTACCCTCTGTCGTTGCTCCCCTCCTCTGCTGTCGCAGAACTTTTCGATGGGACGGCGCTTCTACCCCCCCCCTCGACGCCAGAATCCAGAGGATTGCTCCCCTTGTTTGTCGAGCACCTAGTTCGCTTCGCTCGGGATGGCGGTACTGACCCACCTGCCAGACTGGTCGACCTTCTGGCCCAACGGATTGAGCACACCAGCCCGGAGGCACGGCGCGTGCTCCAGGTAGTAGCGGTCCTGGGGGACGGCACCACTCCATCGGAGATCGCCGCGGTGATCGAAGGTGATTTCGAGGTGGAGCCCGTGCTCCAACGATTGTCCAAGAAGGGGCTGGTGGTGCTGGAGGCCGACAGTGCTCGGGTAGCCCACCCACTCCTGCGAGAGGTTGCCCTGGCGATGATCCCTGTGGCAGCTCGTCGGGAGCTCTATTTGGCGGCGCTTCGCCTAGGACAGCAGCGGGGGCGTCCCATTGAGGTCCAGGCGCTCCACGCCGCTGCCGCGCAAGATCCATTCCAAGCCCTGTTGCTACTGGATCAGATGGCCACCCTGGCGCTTCGACGTGGAGATCTGGGGGGGGCAACCCTGGTGCTCCGGCGTGCGCTTGAGATCGCTCGTCAGGAGATCTTCCGCGGCGAGCTGGATGACCCGACACGGGCGGTAGTCCTGTTTAGCCTGAAGCTCGCGGAGGTGCTGGGGCACCGGGGAGACTATACCGATGCGGACGGAGTGCTTCGAGAAGCCCTAGACCTGACCAGCCCTTCCAGCATTGATCGAGCGAAGATCCTCCGGGCAATGGCGCAGATCGCTCGAGAGAGAGCAAGGGAGCCAGAGGCCCGTGGTTACCTCTCCGAGGCGATCCAGATCGCCCAGCGGGCCAACGAACCCGAGCTGCTCCAGTCATTGGAAGCCCTACGATGACTCCCATGGATGCCCCAGAACGCCCCCCCCCTCGCTTTGTCGCCCGGTGGGATCTGGACAAGACATACCTGCGGACCAACTTTGATACTCTCCGAGATCTTGTTAAGACAGCGTTGGAGCGCCCGGACGAGAAGCGCACAGTCCCAGGGGCTGCATCCCTGCTGCGCGAACTCTCGGCGGCCGGCGGTGAAATCCACATCCTATCGGGTAGCCCACGGCAGATGCGGGGACGCATTGAGGAGAAGCTCCGCCTCGATGGGGCCCGCTTTGACTCTCTTACGCTTAAGCCCAACCTGGAGAACGTACTGCGACTCCGACTCCGTGCTCTACGGGATCAGCTTGGCTACAAGCTGCCAGCCCTGCTCCGCTCCCGTTCGTCCCAGCCCCCAGACGGACCTCCCCTGCCGGAGGTGCTCCTCGGGGATGATGCAGAGGCAGATGCCTTTGTTTACTCGCTCTATGCAGACATTTGTGCGGGGCTGGTTCCGCTGGACACCCTGGCCCGGGTTCTCCAACTTGGCCGCACCTATGAAGACAACGCGGAGGAGGCGCTACGCTTCGCCCGGCTCCTTCCTGAGCGCCCTTGCGTTCAGCGGATTCTAATCCACCTGGACCGGCAGCTCCCTCCTAGCCGCTTTGCTCCCTACGGACCTAGGGTAGTACCTTTCTACAACTACTTGCAGGCGGCCCTGGTTCTGGCTGAGGACGGACTACTCCCTCCAGTGGGTGTGGTTCGTGTAGCCGCTGAGATGGTCCTTGACCACCGCTTCGACGCCGAAGGCCTGGCCCGTTCGTACCTGGAACTACGCCGCCGCGGGGTGGTCCACGGGGGACTGGTATCCTCCCTGCGAGAAGCGCTTGCGGTCGAGGTCCAGGGGGGTTCTTTCGCTGCACGACGGGAGCTGGAGGCCATGTGCGTCCAGCTGGCCGAGAAGCTCCCCCGGGAGAAACCTGGCACCCCCCCCCCGGATGGCCCCCGGGATTACCTTGCGCTAGTCACTACCCATAACCCACGGCGAAAGGGCTAGGTCGCTGCACGATGCCCTCGCAATAGCTATGCGACGAGGAGCTTCTGAAGCCACGCCATCAGGACAGGCGGAGGCAACGCCCCTACCTGGCGCTGAACCTCCTCCCCCCTAGAGAAACCCACCAAAAGCGGGATAGACCGCGCCCCATAGCGTGCAGCACCCAGGGGATTCTCGTCTACATGGAGCTTGGCAACCAGAAGACGCCCCTGCAGCTTACGGGCAGCGTCCTCCAGCGTGGGTGCGATCATCCTGCAGGGACCGCACCAGGGAGCCCAGAAATCCACCACCATCGGCATGGGAGCCTCGGCAATCACCCCCTCTAGGTCACTGTCTGTTAGGTCCAAGGGGTGATCCGGAGCACCAAGGGGGGCTTTGCAGGCGCCGCACCGGCCTCCTTCGAGGAGCCGGGCGACCGGAACCCGGTTGGCCTGACCACACAGATGACAACAGAGCACAAGCGCGCTAACCACAGGGGGCAACCTAGCATCCCGACCGTGGCGCGGGGTGACCTGTTTGGTGTAAGGTAGGCCGTTCCTGAGTTTGTCCCTGCATGGGAGGTCCTCCGTTGGACAGCGATCTGGCCGAAAGCCTGTCGGCCCTCAAAGCTATTTTCCAGCGTCGCAAGCTTCCCCTCGAACTGGGGGCTGCGGACGCAACTCTGGTCGAGGAACTGCGAAAGAAGCTCCGGATCCCCTCCCGGTTCCGAGCCTTCCTCCTGGAAGCCGACCCGATTCGCCTCGAAACCGTCTCCCCGGTCGAGCGCGTGCGGCTGCTTCCAGCCTCTGAGCTCCTAGAGGAGCAAAAGGGCTTCGCTCTTCTTGAGGACGGTTCTCCTCGAACCGAGAACAGCAGCTCCTGGCGAAAAACGTGGATCATCATCGGCCGCAGTACACTCCTGGGAGATCCCTACTTCCTCGACGTGTCCAAGCTGGATGCAGAGGGCGATTGCCACGTCTACACCGCCATGAGCGGGACAGAGCGCTGGGAGCCCCGACTTTGCGCATCTTCCTTCGCCCAATTTCTGCGCATTTTGGCCATCTCGATGGAAGTCGCCCAGGGCTTCGGCGAGGCCATCCTCGACGATGAAGATGAGGCCGCTTTCCGAGAAACCCTCGGCCAAAAGATCAAATCGATCGATCCGGCGGCCCTCCGCGCGGGCCATTGGACCTGAAACCTACCCCAACGCCCGATCCACGCCCTCCGCAGCCCGCAGGCTCATGGCCATGATGGTAACCTGTGGATTCACACCGAGGCTGGACGGCATCACGCTCCCGTCGCAGACGTAGAGCCCTTCCGTGTCGTGGGCCTGGTGATCAGGGCCCACGCAGCTTGACCTTGGATCGACGCCCATGCGACAGGTTCCCAGGGGATGGAACGCGGCCACGTCAAAGTCTCCCGGACGTAGCGACGCCCGACGTAGTGCATCCAGGCCCCGGCGATCGTGGATCTCACGGTGGCCATAGGCAAAGGGGAAGACCCGGCGAGCCCCAGCGGCCAGGAAGACCTCGGAGAGCAGAACCAAACCTCTCTGACAGAGAGCCGTGTCCCGGTCGTTCATGTTGTAGGTGATCAAAGGGGAGCCTCCCGGACCTTCCCGAACGATACCCCGACTCTGGTCCTGAATCATGAAGCCAAAAGCTGCCAGACGCCGATAGTTATCCATCAAGTCCATGAGGCGCCGCCCAGTCCAGGGGATCCCGATACTGAGGACATCCGGCGGGGTCGAGCAGCCCTCGAACATCAGTCCTTCGTCCGCAAAGCTCTCGATGCCGTAGCCCTGGGGAATACCGCGCCCCATGTCAATCTCTTCGTCGAACAGCGCCAGCACCTGGGCCGCTGGATGGATCGACAGGTTCTTGCCCAGCCAGCCGCTCTGGGTACAAACGCCGCTGCGAGCCAGCAACAGCGGCGTCATCAAAGCGCCTCCGGCGACCACGGTAGCCTCTGCCCGGACCCGAAGCGAGCGCCCGGAAGCCAAGGTTGCCCGAACCCCTCTCGCCCGCCCGGCTACCAGCTCCACCCGATCCACCCGGGCTCCGGTAATCAGCTGTGCTCCCCTCTGGAGCGCCGCAGGGATGTAGCTTACCTCCATCGACCGCTTGGCACCGGTCGGACAGCCATAGCAGCACATCCCCTGGCCATCACATCCAGGAGCGTTCCGGGGAAGCGGCCCGTGGCGGTACCCCAAAGCCTCCGCCCCGCGAGCAATCACTCGGCCCACCCCACCCGTGTACCGGAACTCGGCCCGCGCTACCTCCAACATACGCTCCACACGCTCGAAATAAGGCGAGAGACCCTCTGCGGAGAACTCCGCTGGGAGCCCGTACATCTCTCGCCACCCCCGAAAGGTTCGCTCCGGCGTCCGGTAGCAGGTTCCACTGTTGATCGTCGTCGAACCACCCACCATCCGGCCCGCCCACACCGGAACCCCCACGTTCCCCAAGGCGAAGGTGATCCCCCGATCCCGGTAGTAGTGCCGCAGTGCCGTGCTTGCTCGCCCGGTAAAATCCCCACGCCGGAAAAAATGCCCCTCCTCCAGTAGCAACACCGCTCTCCCCCTCCTCGCCAGCTCGTAGGCAGCTACGGCACCCCCTGCTCCAGTGCCTACGACCACCACCTCGCACTCTAGCTCTGTATCTTCCTCCACCCGCCGTCCATCCGTCACTTGCCCTAGCCATCGCGGTGGCTCCTCCTCCCTCGGACGCTCAGCCTCGTAAGGGCACCCCAGCCGCCGCAATGTCTCCTCGTCGTCGAAATGGGCTGCCTTCAACGGCGTCAGCACGCTCCTCAGCCACGCCCTCGCCACAAACGACCGCCGCTCCTCCCACTTCGCAAGTAGCCTCCCCCGTTCCTCCAGAGGCAACGCAGAAAAGGGCCGAAAATGCGTTGCTAGCGTCGCCCCCTCGCAGCTCCACAACAGCCCTCGGAGCCCCGCTCGGTGCATCGGAGGTGCGCCGGCAAAATACCGCTCCAGTCGCTCCACCGTCACCTCCCCTCCCCCATCCACCACGTTTCCCTGCGGCATAGCCGCCTCCGCAAGGGCCACCACGATTCGTCGCTCCCGCTCGCTCAAAAGCCTCCCAGGATCCTCCCGCAACCTCTCTGCGGCCCTCCCTGTTCCTTCTGCGATCCCTAGCCGTTGCATTATTCTCTCCGTTCTGTGCCAACAGAACACAAATGGCCTGGGTGGGCAACAGGGGCACGAGGGCAGCGGGTTGCGTATGCTGGTTAGGTGTCCTCACTGGTTCTCGTGGTGATATTGGCGCAGGCAGCGCCCGGGGCCCCTGCGCCACAGATCGACTGCACGGAGGGGAAGGCCCGGATCTCCGTCTGGGATCGGGCTCGAGCGCCTTATCTAGGGAAGTACTGCGATCTCTTGGCACAGGCGGAGGTGCGGCTGCCCCAGGAGCCAGCGAGGGCCGAGCAGGCGGCAACCGCAGCAGCTTCGCTGGTGGCGAATCAGGCAGCGCCCTTGGTACTCCGAGGGCGGGCAGCGCTGTTGTTGGGGAAGGTAGAGGCGGCTCGACAGTTCTTCGAGCGTGCCTTGACGATGGACAGCGCTGCGCTGCGCGATCCGCGAGCACTTCAGGATCATGCGGCTGCCCTCCGAGACACCGGAGAGACGGGGCGGGCCATTGAGGCCTATCGACTCCTACTCCCTCGGCTGGACGGGATCCCAGGGGAGGAAGCTCGGACCCGGGCGAGACTGGACGCGGCACTGGCGTTGATGCTGGAGGGACCGGGGGGGCTGGAGGTAGCGCAGACCGTGGTGAGGGATGCGGCGGAGCGGGGAGCCCCGGCTCTACGCGCTGTAGCTAGGGCAGTCCTAGCGCTTGTACTGGACCGTGCGGGCGCTCAAGCCCAAGCCCAGGCGGCTGCCTCCGAGGCGAAGCGAGCCGGGGCTGCATGGGCGCTGATGACCACGCCAGCTCCCCTTGGATGGCCTGTGGAGGCGCTGGCGGTACAAGCAAAGCTCCGGGAGGTTACTGAGCCAAGCGCGGCGATAGCTACCTGGGAGGCCTACCTAGCGCGCGCCTCCCGAGGGCCCTGGGCCGCCCACGCCCGGGCTCGCCTAGCGGAGTTGCAGAAGCGCTTCCCAGGGAGGAAGCAGTGAGGCGGTGGCTACTCTTTGTTGTGCTGGTTTCGTCACTGGCTTGGGCGAGCCCCCCGGATCGATGGGACCTAGCCCGTTCCCCGGGGGCGGAGCGGGCGGAGCGGTTGCTCGACGAAGCGGAAGACAAGCTTGCGGAAGCAGCTTCGATGTCGAACCCCTTGCTACGCCAACAGCTCGCCACAGAGGCCCGATCTCTCCTCGACCAGCTCGGGGGAACCCGGGCTCAGGATCTTCGTGCCCGCCTCCTCTACGGCCACGCTCTCCACCTCCTTGACGACGACTCAGCGGTCATCGCGGCGCTGGAGCCTCTGGTGGAAGTCGCCTTCGATCACCCGTTGGGGATCCAAGTAATGTTCGACCTTGCCGTAGCTTATGCCAAGGTAGAACGCTTCCGGGACGAAGTGCGGATCTACGACCGGTTGCTGGAGGCAGAGGACGGGCCCGGTCTGCGCTCAACAGTGCTGGCCAACCGGGGAGAATCCCGAGCCAAGCTGGACGATTTCCAGGGAGCTGTAGAGGATTTTCGCCAAGTGATCGGGGCGGATCCGATGAATGCACTGGCACGGTGGGGGCTTGCAGTCGTGCTGGATCGATGGGGCAATCTCTCAGGAGCGCTGGAGGAAGGCGGGTTTGCCTGGGATATTGACCAGGGAACCCTATCCATCCTGGATCGCTCAGGAGTGTTTTTCGTACCTGCTCATGACAAGTGGTGGTACCATGGGATCCGGAGGCTAGCAGCGGCCCACCGGGCAACCGCCGCCTCCGAGCGGCTAGCGCATCTCCGAGCAGCAGACCGGTTTTATGAGATGTACTTGGCCCAGGCCCCGTCGACGGATCGCTGGGCACCGCTGGCTCGGGCTCGACGTAAGCAGATCGAGCAGCGGATGATCGCCGTCCGTAAGCAGATCGAGCAGTGGATGGTCGCTGTCCGTAAGCAGGCGGCTGCAGGCAACCCCCGTCATCTTATTCGATGAGTGTTCCAGGCAGGCAGACACCGGGCTGGTTGTTCCCGGCGGGGCTCTACGGAGGTGCCCTGTTGCTTCTGCTCCACGCCGCAGGGGTGCTGGGGATCACCGCAGTTGAGCCAGCACCGATGGCTTCCGCCGAGGAGTTCGCACGCAGGCTCACTGCGCCAGGTTCTCTACCAGGGCGCCTCACCGGAGGACCTCCGCTGCTGACAGCAGGGCTTGCTGGGCTGGGCCGGCACCTCGCCGGTCCTTCGCTGACAGCACTCCGTGCGGGAGGTGTGGCACTGGCAGCAGCGATCCCGGTACTGGTGTACTTCATCACCTTG
This sequence comes from Polyangiaceae bacterium, assembly GCA_025057345.1. Lineage (GTDB taxonomy): Bacteria > Myxococcota_A > Polyangia > Polyangiales > Polyangiaceae > JANWXX01. The sequence continues at coordinate 8,871 of JANWXX010000020.1, forward strand.
CCCCGTTCAGGGCGGTGGCTTGCGCTGGCGGCGGGGCTGTTGGCGCTGCTGGTACCGCGGGCGCTGCTGGAGGGAGCAACCCTCGGTGGCGACGGTACCCTAACCGCATTGCTTTGGGCGGGATTCTGGGCTCATCTCTCCTCCCGAGGGCGACCGGATCGGGCCTTTCTTGCGGGAGTGCTGCTGGCAGGAGCACTCTCGGTTGCTTGGGGGGCCCTCCTAGCGCTCCCCACGCTGGTGCTGCACCATGTCTGGACGGCCCCGGGAGCAATACCCTCACTACGTCACGGTCGCCTCCCCCTACCGCTCTCGGCTGCCTTGTTCCTGCTGCTAGCACCCCTGGTTTTCTGGCTGCTCACGCCGGCCCTTTGGACCTTCTCCAGTACCGCCCTCCGGGACATCCTGGTAGCAGCAGCCTCCCCAGAAATACTTCCTGGTGAGTGGGCCGGGGATGAGGTGACACCAGACCGTATCCCGAGGTTCCATACTCTCGGGACTCTGCTCACGGCGCTCCCCTCGTGGACGACGCTACTAGCGGTTGCCGGGCTGGTGCGGCTACGAGCCGACGGGCTCCGACGATGCCCCGAGCTCGCCCTCGCCGTGGCGGCTCTCCTGGTCTTCGGGGGGTGGCCTCTCCTGTGTCCTCCAGGGCTGGGGCGCTTCCCGGGACATTTCCTAGTACTTATCCCGGCTGCAGCCCTGCTGGCCTCCCGGGGAGTTGCCTGGCTCTTGCAAGGACCGTTGACTCACCTGCCCTGGCCTCCACCTCGACGAGCCCTCCTGCTAGCCTCGGTGATGCTGGGAGGGCCGCTGTTGGCCTGTACCATCGGAGCTCCGTCTCTCTCTGCCGATTTCTCTTGGATCACCGGAGGCCCTTGGAGACCTGCTCGGTGGGGTCCCGAACCGCTCCACGACGGAAGCCCCCTTGGAGCTTTGCTCCTGACTCTTGACGCCCTGGGTTCCAGTCCGGCCCGGGTGTACGCTCCGGAAATTCCGCCCAGCACCTGGAGGCTGCTTCAGGCTTATGGTCGCCTTCACCGTACTATCCAGCCCGTGAGTCGCCTAGACCAGGCAGACTTCGCCGTGCTCTCCGGCGGGCGCCCTGCAGCCGCTGGCTTCACTCGCATAGCCTCCCTGCACCGCGATGGCCAGGAGGTGCTGGGACTCTGGTACCATGGAACCTTGTCCGCTCAAGGCAACACCCAGCTTCCCTGACGACGTGACAATTTCGCGTCTTCTTAGAAACAATTCCATGGATTTCAGGCAACACTGCATGATAACTGCAAGAAATGCGCAGGCTGGTTTGCTTGCTGGTGCTGGGTTTTGTGGGCTGTGGGGCCTCGGGGAGTTTGGAGGCCACCGAGTTTGAGGAACAGGGAGGCAAGGCTGGGCAGAACGAGGCCAGCAGGGGGCAGGCCGGCTCCAGCGATAGCCACGTCGGAACTGGCGGCAACGCTGCTGGAGGCGATGAGGGAGGCGGAGGCGCCGACGCCGGAAGCGACGGGAGCAGCGCCGGAAGCGGGGGCTCCGAGGCGGGTACAGGCGGCGCAGCGGGGAGTGGTGGCGAGGAAGGGAGCGGTGCAGGTGGGAAGAAACCATGCGAAGTGCCACCGCCGTGCGAGGGACCTGCCCCGGACCCTGGGCCAAAGCGGAAGTGGAACCACACCCTATCAAGTATCACGACAACACTGGGAAACCCGAACCACCGGGGGCGGGATCTATTTCTTACACCGGGTCAGGATCAATGGATCATCGGAAAATTCGCCTATGGTTTGAATGACAAGGACATCAAGGACGAAGAGGTGGACATCTACCTCCAGCGGGGGTGTGTAGGCCCATGGGAGAAACTGGCCACCACCAAGACCACCAGCGACAGCAAGCATCCGACGGTGGAGGGGGTCGAGGACAGCGGAGGGCGGATTTACTACAAGATCCCGCCGGAGAAGACGCTGGGCCTGGGGCTCCATCGAGTGCACCTCGTTGTCGCGGGGGATCTGACGACGACGGATCTGTACCTCCAAGTGGTGGAGCCAGGGACGCCGATCTTTGTCTCGGATGTAGATGGAACCCTGACGACCAGCGAAAATGTTGAGTTTGTGAAGCTGCTCCAGGGGACGCTCCCGGAGGCCCACGCAGATGCAGGCAAGGCACTGTCACTGCTGGCCAGCAAGGGCTACCGACCAATGTACATCACCGCCCGGCCAGAATTCCTGGTGCAGCGCACCCGAGAATTCGTGAAGGCTCGGGGGCTACCGTTCGGACTAGTACATACTACCACCACCCTGACCGGGGCCTTGGGAGGCTCGGCGGTGAAGTACAAGACCGGAGAGCTGAAGATGCTGGCAGATCGGGGGCTCGTTCCTTCCTGGGCCTTTGGCAACAAGGAGAGCGACGCGGAGGCTTACCACAACGGGAACCTTCAGCCCCTAAACCAGCGGGTGTTCCATCAGTTCACCGACAGCAAGTTTGGTGGCCGCCGGATCGAGACGTACACTGAGCTATTGGGCGAGTTTGTGGCACTCCCCATGGCCTGTCAGTAAGCCCTGCCGCGCAAGTAGCCAGGTATGGACCTTCTCCAGAGCCTTACGTCGATGACTCACCGCATTCTTCCGGGCGGCATCGACTTCGGCGAAGGTGAAACCATCGGTTTCATCCCCCGCAAAGAGGGCATCGTAACCAAACCCTCCCTCTCCCCGGGGCTCGTAGAGGATGCGACCATAGGCCTCGCCGCTAGCGGTGAACAAGATTGTCCCATCCGCATCGGCCACCGCGATAACCATCTGGAAGTAAGCTCGACGCGCCTCTCCCTCGTGCCCTGCGAGAAGCTCGAGGAGCCGAAGGCGGTTAGCCTCGTCAAGAGACGGGCGGGGACGACCTGAGGGGGTATACGAGAGCACTTTCCCCAATGAGGGATCGACCTCGCAGTCGGCAAAGCGTGCGGAGAAAACCCCGGGGAGGCCACCCAGGACAGGAACCACAAGCCCGGCATCCTCGGCGAGGGTGAGAGCACCTGCATAGCGAGCGTACGCTGTAGCCTTCAACCGGGCATTCCCCTCGAAGTCGGGGGCCGTTTCTTCCGGCTCCGGTGCGTCGACGGACACCATCTCGTAACCGAGTTCTCCCAAGATAGACTGATACTCCCGCAACTTGCCAGGGTTCCTAGTCCCAAGAACGATTGGATGACTGGACATTCCAGGCAAGGGGTAGCGCAATCGGAACGGCAGGGGTAAGGGATGACATGCTGACGAGAGAAATCCTCGATCTAGGGCTCGCGGCCTTCGAGCAGGGGTACTTGGACCGAGAGGAACTGGCAGAAGCCTTGGTGGCCGCGACAGCCCTACCAAGAGCCCACAACGCCGAAACGTTCTGGAAAGGACGAGGGCTATCCTCAGAGCAGCTTGACGCACTACTGATCAATCCGGCCACCCTCTCCTCGACAAGGAACAAGATCGGCGACGGCACGGGGCCCTCCATTGTCATCACCAGCAGTGCGCTCCGTGCAAGCACCCAAGAAGGAACATTCTCCCACGAAGAACAACCTACCAGGCTCAACATAAGGAATCCTTCGGAGCGATTCCTCAAGCGAGGGGTGTTGGGGGTCGGAGGAATGGGGGAGGTGGTCGAGTACGAAGATCAGCTCATCGGGCGTAGCGTAGCCATCAAGCGGCTCAAGGCAGAAACCACCAACTCCCAACGGGCTGCTGCCATGCTGGAGCGGGAGGCTCGGATCACCGGGCGGCTGGAGCATCCTAACATCGTGCCCCTCTACGACATGGGAGAAGACCCCCAGCGGGGCCCCTTCTATATCATGCGCCTCCTCTCTCACCCGACCCTGGCGCAGATTCTAGTCCGTTTGCGCAAGCGTGAACCGGATGCTCTCCACAACTACTCGCTCAACAAGCTGATCCGATGCTTCGTCCAGGTGTGCCGCACAGTAGACTACGCCCACAGCCGGGGCGTCATTCACTGTGACCTAAAGCCCGCCAATATCCTTGTAGGCCCCTACGGCGAAGTGCTGGTCGTTGACTGGGGTTTTTGCCACATCCTCGGCGAGCGCCGAAGCCAGCGAGGAGGCACCCCCGGTTTCCTGGCCCCGGAGCAGCTCGCCCCAGAAGGCTCCCCCCTCGACCCCCGTACCGACGTGTTTGCCCTGGGAGCAGTCCTTTACGATATCCTATGCCTTCACCATGCTTTCCCGATCCTGCCGCTCCAGTACATGCTGGATGCGGTGCAGCGGGGGGCTCTCCCCTTCCCTCCCCCTATCCCCCCGTCCCAGCGGGCCCCCGACCGGAAGATCTCCCCAGAGCTTGACGAAATCTGCCTCAAGGCCCTCTCCCTCGACCCGGACAAGCGCCACGTCTCAGCCCGTGAGCTGGCAGACGCTGTAGATCTGTACCTGGAAGGTACCCGGGAAAAGGAGCGCCGAATTCTCCGCGCTCAGGAGCTAACCAGCCAGGGTGACACACTGGCGAACAACTACAGGGAACTCCGTCAGAGTGCTCCGGAGCGAGCAGCGGAGATCAATCTCCTCCGAGCTACTATCGTTCCCTGGAGTAGCCCCGAGGAAAAGCAAGCTCTCTGGGATGCAGAGGACCGAGAAGAAGTGCTCCAATCGGTAGCACGCCGCACATTCCAGGCAGCCATCACTGCTTACGAGCATGCACTGGAGGAATCTCCCGAGTACGCCCCGGCTCGCTTGGGGCTGGCAAGGCTTTACTGGGAGGCACTTCAGGGGGCACAGGATCGCCGTTCCGAAGGAGAGCGAGTCTACCTTGAGGGCATGGTGAACCAGTACGACGATGGCTCACTCCAACGCTCAGCCCGTACCGTCGCCAGCCTCTCTCTGGAAGTTCGCGGACCCATTCAGGGAATGAGCCTATGGCTCACTCGTGAAATCGGGCGTCGTCTGCTTCCGGTCCGAGAGCTACGCTTCCAAGAAACCAAGATCCAAACCCAAGGCCTCGAACCAGGAAGCTACCTCGTCCAGCTCGACCTCTCGGGAGGTATCCTTCAGGTACCTCTCCACCTCCGAGCAGGGGCCGAGGCATTTCTTTCCTTGGATCTATCTACCGTAGGGGAGCTGATTCCGGGAGAGCGGCTCATCCCAGCAGGTGAGGCACTTCTAGGCGGGCATGAGGCCAGTCTTCTGGGTGAGGAGCTACGCCGTATCCATGTACCTACCTTCTTCCTCCAAGAATTTCCGGTCACATTCCGAGAGTACTTGGCCTTCCTGTCGGACATACGAACTCAGGAGCCCGCCCGGCTTGAGCAGCTCCTACCGAGAACCGAAAATGGTGAGCCTTTGTGGGAACTCGATGCCCAGGAATTCCGCCCGGTTATTCCAAAACGATGGGGCCACAACGAGGATACTTTTCTCCAACTGCCGGTAGTAGGAATCGACCTCCCCTGCGCCCTCGCCTTCGCCCATTGGAAATCGGAACAAACCGGAAGGCACTATCGCCTACCTAACGAGTTGGAGTGGGAAAAAGCTGCCCGAGGTGTCGATGGCCGAGCCTACCCCTGGGGCGACCGCTTCGATGCTTCCTTCTGCAAAATGCGGGAGTCCCGCCCGGGAGTCCCACATCCAGAACCTCCGGGATCCTTCTCCAGCGACGTATCGCCTTACGGAATCCGAGACATGGCCGGTGGTGTCGCCGATTGGGTGATCCCCGCGCTGGAGGGCGACTCCGGACAGCTAAGCAACCAGGGAGCCTCCCGAGGCGGTGCTTGGTGTGACTGGCGTCTTGACTGCCACGTTGCCGTACGCCGGCCCTATTCCCCTCAGGAGCGCTCCGAGCGCGTCGGTTTCCGGCTGGCCCGATCCGCCGACGAGGTGAGCGCTTCTAGCTCTTCTCGACCCTCGTGGTGACCGAGGCCGGCCTCACCCAAGGGGGATCCCACCGGAGAGCCAGAGGAACCTGAGCACCGGAGCAAGCCCCAGCACCAGTACCAGCACCCAGGCAAGCGCACCGGTACGGAGCACCGCCGGGGCCCAGGAGGCCCAGGTACGGTCTTCCTGCGGGGTGAGCCAAGCACCCAGCGCCGCCCCCCCCACAGAGGACAAGGCGAGGAGCATGGCTCCCAGCAGTGGGTAACCCAACCAGAGTACATCCGACCGAAACAGGCAATAGCCACAGCGGTGATGCGGGACTTCATAAGCATAAGGCGCCACCACTTGAGGGATGGCAACCAGTCCAAGAGGCAACCCTCCAAGCCCTGCCCCCCCCGCGGCAAGCGCCCACACCCGCTCCCTCGTCCTTGAGGCCACCCAGGCGACCCCCGCCGCAAGCATAGCTGCTAGCGGTGCGAAGTAGGCCAGCAACTCCCCGGAAGTTCCATAGGAAATTGGGACAGCCTCCCTCGCATCGAGCCCCGAGGAGCAGCAGGAGGCAACAACGGAGAAATCGAGAGAGCCTAGCCAAGAAGCTGTAAGGGCAAGATCCACCAGAGAGAGCAAAGCGACCAGAAGAATCATGGCAGAGAGGGGGCGGAGTAGAACGAGGCTCCGCATCTGTCGATCCAGAGAGAGCAAGCGCCAGAGGACAAGAGAAGCGAGAGAGGCGAATCCGGCAGCCACCACGGCCGGAGGGCCTGAAGGGACCGCGTGAACGACACCGTGGCCGCACATGGCGCCGCGGAGGTGAGGAGCGAGCTGGGTAGTAGCCGTCAGCGAGAGCAACAGCGAGAGCCCTTGCACAGCAGCACCAACCCGAATGGAGGCAGAGGCCAGCTCGAACTGTCGCTCCAGAGCAAGCTGTCCTTCACTGGTATCTTTGAGGTGAAAGTACCGGAGTACCTTCCACCCAACCCAAGCTCCATACACGAAGATGGTTGTAGCAACGACCCCAGCAGCGAGTCGGACCACGATCCACGGGGCGAAAAGTGCCACAGCACGCTTCGTAGCATAATCCTTATCGGCAAGCCGAAGGGAGATTGCTCGGAGTAGTTCCGAAGCGCCGGGAGTAGCTGTGGGGAAATTGTGTGCAAAAGCGGGGAAGGAGTAAGGGATTTTGAGGGACTACTGGCGGTTTCTCTCCCAACACCTTGCCTTTGATGACACCTCTTGTAGACAGTGGGCCACTCCCGAGATGGGCTCTAGGAGCCCCCCTGAGGCAGGTCATGTCAGAGCTACCCATACTGGAATTCATCCTAAAGAACTACAAGAACTTCAACGCCCGTGCGACGCGAGATGCACTGCTGGCCTACTGGCGCCATATCGAGGCAGGGGGCCGAATGTTCTGGGCCCTGGCTGGGGCGATGTCGTCCGCACAGCTCGGGATTACGCTGGCACCGGCGATTCGGGCAGGCCTGATCCATGGGCTATCGGTAACTGGAGCCAACCTGGAAGAATCCCTGTTCCGCCTTGTGGCTCACCATAGTTACAAGGATTTTCCTGACTATCGCTACTTCACCAAAGAGGATGACACCCGCATCCTGGAAGAGCGTATGCGTCGGGTGACAGATACGAGCATCCCGGAGGATGAGGCATTCCGTGCAGTGGAGCGACACATCGTTCCTGCCTGGAAGAAGGCTACCGAGAAGGGAGAGCGACGCTTCTGGCATGAGTACTTCTACGAGCTGGTCCAAACGATCAGCCCGACCCAATACCAGGGTGACCCAGAGGCTTGCTGGCTACTGGCGGCGGCACAAGCGCGGCTACCTCTGGTAGTCCCGGGTTACGAGGATTCAACCTTCGGCAACATCTTCGCTGCTTATGTCCGCATGGGAGAGTGCAGCGCCAGCATTGCTAAGTCAGGGATCGAGTATATGGCCGCTTTCTACGACCAGTACCGAGAACTCTCGACAGGGGCTGGCATCGGGTTCTTCCAGATCGGCGGCGGCATCGCCGGCGACTTCCCCATCTGCGTCGTCCCCTCCCTCAAATATGATTTGGAGGAGCCAGCCAAACCCTGGGCCTATTTCTGCCAGATCTCTGACTCAACGACCTCCTACGGGTCCTACTCCGGAGCAACTCCCAACGAGAAGATCACCTGGGACAAGCTGACGAAGGATACACCCATGTTCGTCATCGAGTCGGATGCAACCATCGTGGCGCCGCTGATCCTGTCGGCGCTCCTCGAATGCCGTAAGCACCCAGAACAAGCCAGGGATCTTATCGCGAGGTTGAGTTGACCGGCGGATAAGGTCATGGCGCAAGGTCTTCCGCTCCGAGGACACAGCAGCCAACCAGGACCCCACCTAGCTGCCTGGGGGCGAGTGAGCGAACCAGGTCAGGAACAACTTAGCGAGAGCCTAGAGGAAGCCTGTCGAGGGGCCTCGCTATGCCGAGGGCTTGGGCGCTCTTATGGTGACTCCTCCCTACCGGCGAGCCCCAAAGATAAGGTAGTCGCAACGCGACTAGCCAACCGGATCCTAGCCTTCGACGAAGACACTGGATTGCTTCGAGCGGAAGCTGGGCTCAGCTTGGTGGACCTCAACCGACTGCTGCTGCCCCGGGGCTGGTTCGTCCCGGTAACGCCAGGAACTCAATTTGTCACCCTGGGAGGCATGGTGGCCAGCGATGTCCACGGGAAGAACCACCACCGGGCAGGAACGTTCGGGGCCCATGTAACTTCGCTGCGTATGCGTCTTGCCGATGACAGCATCCTACGATGCTCCCCCAAGGAGCACGCAGATCTCTTCTACGGAACCATTGGAGGCATGGGCCTACTAGGACACATCCTGGAGGTCGAGTTTCGTCTGGATCGAATCCCTTCCCCGTGGATCTGGATGGAGAGCACCCGGGTCGGTTCCATTGACGAGTTCCTGCATGCACTGGCAGAAGGGGCTCGCTGCTGGCCGATGACCATGGGCTGGATCGACTGCCTCCATCGGGGTCGTGCCATGGGGCGTGGCATCTTGATGGCAGGCCGCTGGGCGACCCAGGAAGAGGCTCCTGCTTCCCTTCCTCCTGCCCCCCGGGAAATCACCTGGCCTGTCGAGCTGCCCAACTGGGCCCTCAATCCCTTCAGTGCACGGACCTTCAACGCCCTTTACTACGCGAGTCACTGGCGTCGCCATCGGCGCCGCATCGTGACACCAACCACCTTCTTCTACCCTTTGGATGCAGTGCTCCACTGGAATCGCGCCTACGGCCCCCGCGGCTTCACCCAGTACCAGTGTGTGCTCCCAAGGGCAGCAGGGCCCGAGGCTGTACGAGAATTTCTTGAACGATTGACCCAGCTTGGAGCTGCCTCTCCCCTCTGTGTCATCAAGGACTGCGGCCCTGAGGGGCAAGGGATCCTCTCCTTCCCCATGGAAGGTACCTCCATCGCCGTCGATATGGCCATTTCCCCGGAGATCCAGCACATCGTGGACCACCTCAACGAATTTGTCATCGCCACTGGAGGGCGCATCTACCTCACCAAGGATCGCTTCACCCGGCCCGAGCACTTTCGCGCCATGGAACCCAGGCTGGAGCGCTTCCTCTCCCTGCGAGAGCACTGGGATCCACGCCGCCATCTCCGAAGTGCCCAGTCGCGGCGTCTGCTGGGGGACCGTGCATGAAGGTGGTTTTGCTAGGCGGTACAAGCGGTATGGGCCGGGCCCTGGCCAGAAGTCTGGTGGAGCGGGGCGATCAGGTGTTCTTGCTGGGCCGCCGCCCGGAGGAGCTGGCTCGAAGCGCTGCAGACCTGGAAGTGCGCCACCCCCACAAGCTCCCTTGTGGTCACGCCCTCTGCGACTTGGAGAACCCAGAAGAGTTCGAGCCTGCGCTGGATGCTGCCGAGGCAACCCTTGGCGGTTTGGATGCGGTGATCGTCACGGCTGCCCTCTTTGCTACCCAAGATACCCTGGAATCGGACCTCACCCTGACCCGGCGGCTGCTGACAGTGAACTTCACCAACACGATTCTCTTCTGTGAGCATGCACGAAGGCGGCTCTTGGCCCGGGGAGGTGGCCACCTGGTGGTATTTTCCTCCGTCGCTGGGGACCGGGGTCGCAAGCCGGTGGTGCTCTACGGGTCCAGCAAGGCAGGGCTTTCTGCCTACCTAGAGGGGCTGGATCACCGGTTTCATGGGCAAGGGCTCCGGGTGCTTTGTGTCAAGCCGGGCTTCGTCAAGACTGGGATGACCGCAGGGCTGAAACCTCCCCCCTTCGCAGGGGAACCTGCCCAAGTCGCCCGCGATGTACTGCGAGCCATGGACCGGGGCTCTCCTCTAATTTATACCCCGTCCATCTGGTCCCTGATCCTCTGCATAATTCGGGCGCTCCCTCGCTTTGTCATGCGGAGGATCCAATTCTGATTCAGTTGGGACGAGGAGGGGCCTTGGAAGATTTTTTCAGCGAGAGCCCCCAGAAGAGCTGTTCCAGAGAACTGTCGCCCCCCCTGGCAGCACTCATCCGCTCACCAAAGCGTTGGCGAGCGAAAGCGACGGCCTCCAACAGTCGCAACAGCACCGTTGGGAGCGCTTCTATAGCTGGCAAGAAAAGCTCGCCCGACATGGAGACATTTTGACCATCTGGGTTGATGAACGCCTTGGCCACTTTGACCTCACAGGAAACCTCGCTGGCAATGCGGTACGCAAGGGAGAGATCCTCCTCCGAGTGGAGTGGCCAGCAGTTTGGAAGCAGCACCGCAACGAACACATCGTCATCGCTCTCCAGAGGGATGACATAGGTGAGCCCGTTCCTGCGAACCTCAATACCGTCGAACTCCTCGTCGTAGGAGGGTTCCAGGCCCGCCTCTTGGAGGGCGTCCATCCACACCTTGCGCTTCGCCTCGTTCTTGTTTGCCATGGTTTCCTCCCGGGGCAGGTGTGGCACCGGCTCTTTCAGCATGGCCTGCCTGAGAAGCTCAAGAAAGGGAAATAAAGCCCCGAGGGGCCCGAGTAGGATACCAGCGTAGACGGAGCGCGCGGAGTACATCAACCAAGTGCATGGGTCCCGGGAACCTATCCGCAAGAGAGGCTGTCGCTGCGAGGGCAACGGTGGAGCGACAGTGAGGCGGTAAGTGCTGACCCCAGCGCCGCCCGGACACGCGAAACCAAGCCTACACCTGCTCAGGACACCATCCGGGGCACCCAGGGCAGGTGCACCCACAGGATACAGGACCGCATACAGCAACTGCCAACCACGAGGGTATCCCCATGACCAAGACCAGCTTCTCCAACCTGTCCTCCAACACGGGCAGCCCTTTCGGCTCCGCCGCTCCCAACAACAACCCCTTCGCTTCTACCGAGGCGTCACCAGCACGAGGATCCCAGGGCTATGCACTCCTGGCCTCGGGCCCCTCGGTGGACCCAAGCGAGGTGGAGAATGCTGCCCAGAACAGCATTGAGGTTAGCATTGCCTGGGGTACTTCCTTGCTCCACATCGTGCACCTGGCTCCACCTCGTACCTTCGTTGTGGGCGAGGAGAAAAGCTGTGATTTTCAGCTTCCTGCCTCCCGCCTGGGCCTCGCCTCGGCCCCTCTCGTGGTAGCCCAACAAGGACAGACCTTCGCGGTGATTCTCCCTGGAGCCCAGGGCTGGATCGAGCTCCCGGGCCAAGGCCGCATGTCTCTGGAGGCAGCACGGAACTCGTCTCTGGTCTGCCCCTGCTCACTCCAGGCTACTGCCCTGCAGATAGCCTTGCCCCCCAACGCACGACTCCGCCAGGAGCTCGGGGGTCTGGTGATGACCGTGGGTTCCGTCGCCGCCGGCAAGAAGGTGCGCCGAGCTCTCCTCGGTGCCGCTTCACTCACTGGACTGCTGTTTGCTGGGCTTTCTTTCCTCGGGCATGCCTCGCTTCTGGGCGGCCTCGCCTTCTTCAAGCCGGAGCTTTCCGGCACCGACGAGGAGGCTCGCCGCGAGCATGAAGTATGGATGACCCATATGCTCAAGACCGCAGCAGAAAAGGAACCAGCACTGAAGGAGGAGGAACCTTCCCAGCACATATCCACATCTGCAAGAGGTGATGGTGCTGCTGCACAGAACTCCTTGAACAACATGGGTTCCATGATCTCTGTGAAGACCGGAGGTAGATTCGCAGTCAAGAGCCGGGAGAACAACCAAGAGCCCCACAGTAGCCGAGAGCAGGCTCGGGAGGAAGCTGCACGCTTTGGGATGATCGGATTGCTCCAGGCCACCATCGGTGGCGACAGCAACACTCCAGTCACTCTCTGGGGTCGCGAGAGTTCTGATGGTCGTGATGCCTTCAGTGCCCTAGGAAACC
>JANWXX010000210.1 GCA_025057345.1 Polyangiaceae bacterium
TCGCCTCCCTGCCCACCGGGGTATCCTGATCTCCCTTGGCGGCCTGTCCTTCCTCTTCCCGTTTCTCCAAGCGGGGTGGGGCGGCATCCTCATGGTCGCAGGTATCGTCGGCGGCAATGTGGCAGGCTTTGTCAGCGACCTATTTTTTGGCTCTCGTCGCGCTCCTGCTGCCGGCGGCCTCTACGCGGTCCTCTTCCTGTGTACCATCGCTATGGGCTTCTCCCTGGGTCAAGCCACCAGCGTCCTGGCAGCCTCTCAAGTCCCCGAACTCCAGCCCGGCGATCGCATCCTCTCCATCGCCGGCAAGTCCGTCAACGACTGGGTTTCCGCTCGCCGCGCCTTCGCCTGTGCCCCCGCGTCCTGCGCGAGCGGTGCAGGCTGGGACGGAGAGCGATGTGCCTGCTCCAGCTCCGCTCCTTCCTCCTCCTCTGGCCCACTCACCGAGGCGCCGACCCTCCCGGTCACGGTCGAGCGTGCAGGCAAGATCCTCGACCTCGCGCTTAGGGATCCTGCCTACAAGGCAAGCAAGGACGGAACCTTCGCCCCAGCGATGCGCGCTGGAGACTCCCGCGAACTCAAGGCTTCTCCTTCCCTCACCCTCTCTCCTTACGTCTTGGGCACCGTGGTCTTCTTGATCTCGCTGTGTGTCATCGGTACCCACGGCCTGCTCAGCGGCACCGCCACCATGGACTTTGGCGGAAAGAAGGGTGCTGCCACGGCTGTCGCCATGATCGATGGCTTTGTCTACCTTGGGACTGCTCTCCAATCCTTCGCCCTGGGAAAGATCACTTCCCACGACTGGTCCTACTGGCCTTGGTTTCTCGCCCCGTTCGCCCTCCTTGGCTTCCTCCTCTCGCTGCGTATCTGGCATGCTCACCCCTCCCGTGCCTCAGTGCACTGAGCAAGTTCCGGCAGGGAACCAGCACTGGAGTTTGTCCTTGTTGTTCCTACGCTTGCTTTCGAGGGCTCACTGGGGCGATGGTGGCGCAATCCTGAGCAGAACAGGGTGGCCTCGAACTTCTTAAGCTCCAAGAGGATGGAGATTGCATAGGTGAGTGAAATCGGCAGTCCACCCTGTTGCCAGGGTTTGGGCGTAGTGGGGGAGGTGAGGTTCCCTCCGACCTATGTTCTTCATGGCAGCGATGCGCGGATCAGGTAAAGTCGCGCATCGAAGCGCAAGAACCGAGGGGGCGCTCTGGTCTGCGTCCCCCCTTCCACTCTGCACTCTCAAGGAGATACACCATGCCGTTCACCCTCCCTGACCTACCCTATGCCAAGGATGCTCTTGCTCCCCACCTTACCCCGGAAACCCTGGAGTTCCACCACGGCAAGCATCACAACGCCTACGTGGTGAACCTGAACAAGCTCCTAGAGGGGAAGCCCGAGGCAGAGAAAAGCTTGGAGGAGATTATCCTGAGTTCGGAGGGTAGCGTTTTCAACAACGCAGCCCAGATCTGGAACCACACATTTTACTGGAACTCCATGAAGCCCCGGGGAGGCGGTAAGCCCACTGGGGATCTGGCCTCGGCCATCGACCGCGATTTCGGCTCCTATGACAACTTCCGCAGGGCATTCACCGAGGCTGCTACGACGCAGTTTGGCTCGGGGTGGGCGTGGTTGGTGCAGGGTGCCGACGGTAAGCTAGCAGTGACCAAGACCGGGAACGCAGATCTACCGATGAAACATGGGCAAAAGGCCCTGCTTACCATCGATGTGTGGGAGCACGCTTATTACATCGACTTCCGCAACCTGCGGCCCAAGTATATTGAGACTTTCCTTGATCACCTGATCAACTGGGACTTTGCTGCGGCGAACCTGGCCAAGTAAGGAGCGCTACGGGCGAAGGTTTCAGGCAGCGGCGCCTTCGAGCTCCTTGAAGTAACTGCTGAGCTCAGGGCGTCCGCGGAGGGGAGCGCAGAAGCGAGCGGAGAGAGCCAATAGCTCAGCTTCCAGCATGCCGGCCTTCTTGTCGAGGCTGCTGATACGGTCGTGCTGGGCTGCTTTTTCTGCCTCCATGTTCTTCTCGAAGGCACTGAGAGCGTTGCGTAGCTCACGAATCTGGTAGTCGAGGTCATTGACCATGCGCTCGCGTTCCTCCAAGAGAGCTTGTGCTTCCTTCTGCTGCTGGCGGAGGGCGTACCAGCGATCGATGAGGTCAGCAGCGGCGCGGTAGGCGGCGGACAGTTGGGGGTAAGGCTCACGGAAAGCCCAGCGACCTTCCCAGCAGATGATCTCCCGATGAGCTTTCTTGCCCTCCGCCTCCATAGCATCGAGCTGCTGCTGTAGCGGGAGTAGGGCTTCTTGACTGGCACGGACTTGCTGGCGGGCGACGGAGGCATCGATACCCAAGGCATCCATGGCGAAGCCGAAGCGCTGGCGACCCTCTCGTTCCTTCTGCTCGATGATCTCCATTTTTCGCTGCTCGGCGACGCTTTCTTTGCGGAGTTCGGCGACCGCATGGACGAGATGACGTACTTCACCGAGAAGCTGGCGGAGTTCCGGGGGGCTCTGCTTACCGTAGACACGCTCAAGCATTTGCTCGAATATAGTGACTCGCTGGGCCCATCGGTCGATAGCGACGGGAGGGAGGGTGTGAGGGGGCTCCTGCTCAGGGGAGGAGGAGGGCTGGCTAGGTTCGGGTGGGACAGGGATCCCTTGCTGCTGGCAGATGGCGATGAGGTCGGCATGGACCGAGTGCGCATCGACCGGGCGCTGTTTGGCGTCCTTCTTGAGAAGCCGGTCGATAAGGTCTTCCAACGCCGGAGGGACTTGGGGGGCGAGGGTACGGATGCGGGGGGGGGGCTCCTTGAGGTGCTTGACGAAGAAGGAAGGGATGTCCGGTGCATCGAAGGGGAGCCGACCGGTGAGCATCTCGAAGAGGATGATCCCCAGGGCGTAGAGATCCGCCGGTGGGCCTGCGTCGATGCTAGTGATCCGCTCGGGAGCCATGTACTGGGGCGTCCCAAAGACCTCGCCGACCCCGGTAAGGCGGGTGTCGTGCATGGATCGGGCGATCCCAAAATCGAGGAGTTTGACCAGCTCGGAGCCATCAGGAGCGATGCTGAGGAAAATATTCTCGGGCTTGAGATCCCGGTGGACTACCTCGAAATCGTGAGCGCGCGCCAAGGCACGAGCGATCTGGATGCCGATGGGGAGTGCTCGGACTAGGGGGAGCTTCCCCTGGTTGGCCAACGCATCCGCCAAGGACTCCCCCTGGAGTAGCTCCATTACCAGGAAGGCAGTCCCATCCTCGGTGTCGCCGTGGTCGAAGATCTCGATGATGTTGGGATGGGCGAGCTTCTGGGCCGCCTTGGCCTCTCGACGGAAACGCTCGCGAACCACACGGTCACGAGCCAGCGCCGGATTCATGATCTTGATGGCGCAGGGGCGATCTACCAGCTTGTGACGAGCCTTGTAGACCATAGCCATCCCCCCCTCTCCCAAGACGCTTTCGATGAGGTAGCGCCCTGCGACGGTGGTACCGATGCGTGGGTCGGTCATCCGCTGAAGCGCGGTACCATCGACGAAGCACTGCTGGCTCTCGTCGGGGTAGCGGAGGTTACATTGGGGGCAAACTTTCATGCGACCCTTGGATCAGGACTCTACGGGGGGGGCTTGTACAGGGTCAACCTCGCCGAGCAATCCTCAGGCCCCTTGTGCGTCGTTGACCCCACAGGCAGTGGCGAAGCGGCCGACGATGACACTCAATTCTGCCCGAGAGAGACGCCCCTTGGAACCCCGGAAGACCCACCGGACTACCTGGTCTACGAAGCGAACCCGGATCTGCTGGTGTTCTCCCGTAGGTAGTTTGCTGCAGAACCCACCTACGAGCTTGAGCGCCTGAGGCTCTCCACCGGAGAGGATCATCGCTGCCGGTGTGATTGCCAAGCATTCCACCATGTCCTTATTGGAGACGTGCTGATCGACTACTGCCATGCACTCACGTACTGCCTCTGGGAAGTCCCCTCCGTCAAAGGCCTGGATCGCCCGCTTCAATCCTGGGGAAGGCCCTCCCACGATCTCTGCCTCCTGCTCGGGGCACCCATACATGTCCACGTAGACGATCACATCCCCACTGGAACAGGGAACTCGGTAAAGATCTACGAAGTGCCCCCCTGGGTGCTCTCGAGCGCCCTGCCGAGCCCGGGCCGCCTCCTGAAGCTGCCCTGCAAAGGGGTTGGTTCCGTCGCTACACTGAAACTCCCGGGCAACGTAGTAGTAGGAATCGTGGGGTCCGCAGCGCTGGATGGGTTGGGCGAAGGTACCAGCCCCGAGATTCTTCCCCTCGGCACCTCCCTTCGGTGGCTCAGCGGAGACACGGTGGGCGCAGCCAGCGAGGAGCATGGCTGGAAAGAGCCAAGAGAGGCGCATGAGGCTAGGGTAGCAGCCTCCGGTGGGCAGGGAAGGTGGAGCTGCTTAGGGTGCCGCAAAGAGCACGGTGACCCAGGAGGAACCTTGCCGTTCTACCACAGCAACGCCTGCCCGCTGCCACCGGGAGTCCAGGGTGTTCTTTCGGTGAGACGGGCTGGCCCAGAGCCCCCGGTGCGCTTGGGCTACGGACGACGCCCGTGCCACGTTCTCCCCTAGGATCCGGAAGCGTACACCGGCAGCCTCTGCTCGCTGCTGGGGATCCCCTTGCCCCAAGTCGTGGCCCACCACCTGCTGCTTGGCCATCGCCTCCGCATGGGCCCTAGCCACCCCCGTAAGAGCCTCGTCGCGCACTAGCGGCGGGAGCCCCTCGGAACGCCGTGCCTCGTTCAACATCGCCAACAGGGTTGCTTCGTTATCGGCTCCCCAGGCCCCCTCACCGGGGACCTCCTGCATCGGCGCCATCGCATCTCCTCGGAATACCTCGACCTCGGCCACTGGCATGGGCCCGTGGTCGAGGTCGGCCACCGCCTGCGCAAGCCACCGCCCGGGGCGATCTGCGAGAAAGCGCCCCTGGAGCTTCCCCTTGTGGAACGAGGAGGGAATCTCCCGGGGGAGCCCCCTCGGCCCCAGCACAACGAGTCTTGCATCCGAGGCCGGAACCTGCAGCTTGACCTCCAGAGTGACCCATCCGTCCGGGCGCACTTGCTTGGGGATCGGCACCACCGTAGCCACGTTCGGCGCCGCTACCACAGCTATCGCTTCGACCCCTTGCCCCCCACGGGCTACCGCCACACCACAACGCACGGGAAACCTCACGGGGAGCTTCCGGACAAAGTTCCGGGTTTCCATAGTAGCCTGGAGCAGATCCACTGGCTGTCCTAGAAAGACCAGCGACCGCGGCCAGGTGGCGGTGCTCCCCGCCTCTCGCAGCACCGCGGCCAGCTCATCTGCGGACGTGATCCTCTGCCCAGTGAGGCGGCGACGTGCGACCTCCGCAGCAGCTCGCCCCAACGCCTCGTCCGCAGGGCCGCAAGCTTCCAGGATTGCGCGTTCCGGGGGAGCTGCCCAGGTCGATGCGCTATGCAGGACCAAGGCCAGAACCACCACTGCAAACCGGAGCGATTGCGGAAAATCGAGAGCTATCATGCCGCTACGACGCGTCCGGCTTCCTTGTCGACAACCTGCCTGGGGATCGGAGGGAGCTTCCGAGAGCAGAGGGCACTGCCCAGAGCAAAGCCTTCCAGGGTAAGACGTAGGGTGAGCACGTTGACGAAGCCCTGGTGATGGAGGACCGTGAGGGCGTTGCGGAGATCCGCGCGACGAACTTTCAGCAAGTCGACCAGATCCTGGAGCGTGATGGGGCGTCCGCGCCGCTGAGCTGAGGCCAAGGCGCGGAGGAGGTAGGGGGCCAAAACTTGAGGAGTCATTCCGCGCGACGGTAAAGGATCTCCTGAACACATGCACAGTTTTCGGCGAAGATAAGTAGGACGTTACCTTACATCTTTCCATGGGGGCCTGGTGTACCTGGGGGGGGAATGCTGCTAGCCAGGAGAGGGATGTCAGAAGTCACGCGCAACGCCAAGGTGGCCGTGTTTGCTCTGGTGTTGACCGGGGCAATGGGGGGATTGTGGAATTATTTCGGGAAGGGACAGAGGTTTGGTCCGAAGGGGATCCGGCTGTACTTGACGATGAAGGATGCGACGGGGCTTGCGCCGATGGGGCGCGTGCACATGGCAGGGATTGCCATCGGGAGCATTAAGGAGATTGGGCTCTCGAAGGACGGGAGGGCAAGAATCCAGATCCAGATCAACCCTGGGGTGGTGTTGTACAAGGACGCGGCGGTGGCCAAGCAGACGGCGACGCTTCTGTCGGAGCCGTTTTTGGCGGTGTCGCCGGGGGCGACAGGGCAGCCGGAGCTCCAAGACGGGGACGAGATCGTGAACGTGATTGAGCCGAGAGGGATGGATCAGATCCTGAATACGGTGGGGGAGATCTCGGACAACGTGAACAAGGTGACCAAGAGCATGGCAGCGAGCCTGGGGACGGACGATGGGAAAGAGCAGATGAAGGCGATCCTGAGGAATATTGAGCAGGCGACGGCACAGCTGGCATGGATTGCCGCGGAGAATCGGCAGAGCCTTCGGACGACTTTCCGGAACCTGGAGGACATCTCGACGATGGCCAAGCCGAGGGCGGCGAAGATTTTGGGGAATGTAGAGTCTACGACGACGAAGATCGACCGTATCGTGGAGGAGAATCGGGAGGATATCCGGGGGATCACCCGAGGGGCTCGGGAGAGTGTGGATAAGTTCCAGAGGTCGGCGACACCGTTGGAGAGCGCGCTGCAGCACATCGATCGCATCACCGGACGCATCGATCGGGGGGAGGGTACGGTGGGGCGACTGACGAAGGACGAAGCGCTGATTGACGAGATCCAGGGGGCCGCAGAGGGGTTGAACGACGTGGTGGGTGGGATCAGCCGACTCCAGACCATCGTGAGCCTGCGGAGCGACTACAACTTCTTGGCTAACTCGGTGAAGACCTTCTCGGAGCTAAGGCTCCAGCCCCGGGAGGACAAGTATTACATGATCGAGTTGATCAACGATCCTCGGGGACGGACTACCGTCGAGCAGATCGACGTGGACACCACCAACCCGAACCAACCAGCCCACTATCGAGAGGTACGGACCACTACGGTGAACCAGCTCCGGGTGTCGGTGATGATCGCTCGGAGGCTAGGGAGCTTCACGGGTCTTTTTGGGGTGCGGGAGTCTACCGGCGGGGTGGGGCTCTACTGGCATGGTCTTGATGATCGGGTGGAAGTGCGCAACGACCTTTTCGGGTTCACTGAGCAGATCACTCCACGATGGCGTCTGGGACTCTCTTACGAGTTCATCCGAAGGCTGTGGTTGCAAGGAGGCGTGGACAACCTGCTGGTGCCAGACCGGCGAGACTACTTTACGGGGCTAAATCTCCGCTTCAACGACGACGATCTCAAATCGTTCCTCCTGTTTGTACCGAGCCCCTAGCGTGCCCCTGCCCCCCATCCCCCTGGCGGAAGCGCCGCTTCTGTTCCTTGATCTAGAGATGACCGGCCTGGATCCGGAGCAAGACCGGATCTGCGAGGTATGTGCCCTGCGGTGCCGGGGGCCAACGGAGGAGGAGGCCTTGGAAACCCTTGTGCGATCGGAACGGGGAGGCGGGGTGGGGCAGCAGGTCCACCAGATCTCGGAGGAGGAGCTTGCGCGAGCTCCCACCTTTTTGGAGGTGGCACCGATCCTCCATCGGCTTCTCGACGGGGCCGTGTTGGTGGCCCATGGGACCGATTTGGATGAACGATTCCTGGCCGCGGAGCTGGGGAGGGTGGGGCTGGGGGTGCCGGTGCTGGGGGTGCTGGATACCCTCCAGCTTGCCAAGCGCTGCTTTGCAGCCCCCACCTATCGCCTAGGTTTCCTGAGCCATCGGCTGGGGCTTCTTCATCCGAGGCAACACCGAGCGGGGGATGATGCGCGAGCGACCCGACAGCTTTTCTGGAGAACCGTGGAGGAGCTGGCCCCGGCGGATCTGGCGGATCTGGGGGAGGTCCAGGTGGGGGAGTGCCGGGTCCGACCGGTGATTTTGGCCAAGGCGAAGCAGCTCGCGGGTCGAGGGGAGGCGGTGTGGGTGAGGTACCGGCCGAGTGGACGGGGACGCGAGGAGTTTGCCTATGTGATCACCGAGGTGCGCGCGGACATGGACCCTCCCGTGGTGATGGGCTATCTGCACCCCGGTCGCGGGCGTAAGGAGCTTCGGGCGGATCGAATTCTCGCCATCTTCCCCATGCTACCGCCGGGGGATCCCCGGGCGCCCGCCTAGCACCTGGCTGGC
>JANWXX010000211.1 GCA_025057345.1 Polyangiaceae bacterium
GAGAAGGAGGCAAGGCCCTACGAGGTCACGGGAGTATCCATTGGACCCTAGAGCGTGAACGGCGCGGGGGACCAGTATTCTTGGAATTTTGGCTCGGAACCATGCAGGTGGGGGAGATACGTCACGAGGACGGACAAGGGTGGGCGCGGTTCGAGGTACCTCTCCAGGAGTCCCCCGGAGGAATCGAAGTGCGCGTGCGGACACCGGTGGCTGCGGAGCGCCATTTCTGCTGGGAAGGAGTGATCCGCAAGTAATCGGAGTCTGGGAGCCTCGGGTCGATGGGGTTCCAGTCTCCGGATTCTGATTCCGCGAGGTCAACTGGGTGATACACCCAGTGGCCCTAGCAGCATAGCAGGTTGCTCCCTTGGCTTCTGCGCGCTCGTAGTGGTACTGACCGGTGGACAGTGAGCCGCCGGCAAGTGGTGGTGGCATTTGAGGCTCAACGAGTATCATAGGCGATGGTGGCCGAATACACTGCTGTGCATTGCCGTGGAGCCTGTTTCATGTCGCTCATCTCCCGTCCTGTCGCTCGGTTTCTCCTTCTAGCTGCCTCCCTCACTCTTGTTGGAGCACTCTCGTCTGGCTGCTGTAAGAAGAAGGATAGCGGTAGCGCTTCTTCGGACGATAGTGCAGATCCTGACACCGCTCCTGTGCCGTCCTTGGCTCACGGAACGCCAGTCCCCCAGTCGCTCTCTATCCCTCGCACGGGAACTTCCTTCACACCTCCGGCAGGCTGGGAGCAGGAGCAGCGCAACGAGTGGACCATCGTCCATGTCCCACCAGATGCGAAGGGCAACATCGAAGCGTTCATGGCCTTCGTAACCTTCAATAAGCCCAACGAGTCCACGAGGAAGATTGGTGCAATTTCTAGGGTATTTGGGCTCAAGTCTGTTAAGTGGGGAGCACGCGAGTTTATTGAGTTGCCCTCCGGCTTCCCTGCGACTGGAGCCGGTGGCACTTGCCAGGATCGGGTCGGTACCCCCTGTGAGATCCACTACTACACCATCAACCCCGGGGGCAGTGAGCAGATTCTCTTTGTCTACCTGGTCGATACCGACCGGGCCACCACCTACAAGGAGAGTGCTGTCGCCGCTCTCAAATCGTTGAAGAAGGGTTGATCTGGCCGGGCGATTGCGCTCCGAGAAGCAAGCGGAGGGCAAATGCCCATGTCGCCCTTAGGTAGGGCGACCCAAGCGCTGTACTTCTGCCAGCAAGCTTGCCGCACAGAAGATCTTCCGAAATGTGCCCCAGGATTCCAACCTCTTGGCGCGCTATGCTCCGTCCTCCTCCGGATGTCCTCTGCTGTCCTGGATTCCCCTCTCCGTCGGAAGGTCCGCTCCAGTTGTGGTAAGAGCCCTGGAGTCTACCGCTGGCTCTGTCGCGGCGAGCCCATTTACGTCGGTCGCTCCCGCTCACTTCGCCAGCGGCTTCTCAGCTATTTTCGAGCCCCTGAGGGGAGCAAGGCGGCCCTCATCGTCGCCGCTGCAGACGACCTTGTTTGGGAGGAAACCTCCTCCGAGTTTGAGAGCCACCTTACCGAGCTACGTTTGATTAAGCAGATCCGTCCTGCTCGCAACTGGGCCCTCAAGAACGATCGGGATTACGTGTTTATCAAGGTAGGCCTCGGTCCTGCCCCCCGCTTGACCCTATCCCGGGAGCCTACGCCTTACGGTCCATTTCGCTCTCCTCGGCGCGTTGCCGATGCCCTCCGTCGTCTCTCCGATATCCTCCAGCTTCGTACCAGCCCTGAGACTACACCCCTCCTGGATCCCCGCCAGCTCCCTCTCTTCTCCATTCCACGACGCCCTCTCTGCTTGCGAGGAGAGATTGGTTTCTGCTCTGCCCCTTGTGCCGGGGGTATTTCCTTCAGCGACTATGCTCACCGCATCGACCGAGCCCGGCAGTTCCTCTTGGGTCAGGAAACCGAGCTACTCGATGACCTACGTAGCCGCATGCGGGAGGCCTCCCAGCGTATGGAGTTCGAGCGTGCGAGCGTCTATCGCGATCGCCTCAAGGAGTTGGAGGCCCTCTCCCACGCCCTGTCCTCCCTGCGCGAATCCCTCGACCGGCTCACCTTTGTCTACGCTGTCCCTGGCATTGACGGGCGCGACCGGCTCTATTTCCTCAAGGGTGGGAGGGTTTTCGGGGATCTCCCTCGGTGCCGCGACCCGAGGCAAATCGAGCGTGCTCGGGAGCTAGCCGCCCAGCTCCTCGGGCCTATCTCCCCTCCGGCTAGCGGCGATGAGATGGACGAGATCCGAGTAGTTGCAGGATGGTTTCGCACCCACCCGGAGGAGTTGGGTCGTACTATGCCTCCCGATACATTCCTGCAGGATCCCAAGCGTTGGCCTTCTAGTACCCCTGAGTTCTCTGCGCCTCGGGTTGCCTTGCCAGGCGCTGCTCTCCTCCACGATGGTGGGGGTTGAGGGCTGCCTCTGGATCTAGAGTCCCTGCGGCTTCGGAGGTTTATTGTGGGTCACTGATCAAGGCAACGAGGGTTGCCTTCTGCTCCTCGGTTAGCTCTCGCTGTGCCCGCCGTAGCAGGATGTTTTCCTGTTGGGCATGGCGGGTGAACTCTGCCAAAAAACGCTGGATCAAGTCTGTCAGCTCAGGCAATGCACTTTGGAGTGCCACAGGACCTGGCTGCAGAGTCACCCCTAGCTGAGCTACCAGTCCATCCAGAGCTTGGTGGGAGCGCTGCACCTCGTCCACCAGCGGTCCAAGGGAAGGGAGCACGGCGAGGATGGCTGGGAAGAGGGAAGTTTCTTCCATGGCGAAGTGGTCCACCTCCAGGCACATCTCATCCAGTGCCTCAAGAAAGTTAACGTGGATCTCTGACAAGGCTCGGTGTGGATCTTGGGTTTGAGCCAGCAGTTCATGGAGCAGCCTTGTCAAGCGCTGGAGGGACTCCTCATGATCGTGTTCGAGCTTACGGATAAGGTCGGACATATTTCTTCCTTGAGACGGCTAGCGATGAAGTCGAGGAAGGGGTATCTGATCCGTCGGTAGGAGGCACCATGAACGCCACCCAATACGAAGAGATGCTGTCCTTGTTGCAGAACATTGCTACCCGTCTGGAGCGGGTGGAGCAACGCCTGTCCGCCAGGGAGGCGGTGGGGGCCAGCGTGGCACCTGCCCCTGGTGTGGCCTCTGCCCCCGGCGGAGCGGGGGATACGATGATTGCGGACGACGCGGATTTGGATAGCCAGTGGGGGAATCCGGAGATCCGGAAGGATCCTCCGCGGTGGACGGGGCCTTCCTTTGTGGGAGCGAGGTACTCGGACACAACGCCAGAATACCTAGAGAGCCTAGCGAATTTCCTAGATTGGAAGGCCCGTGAGTCAGACAAGAAGAAGGAGATGACGAACAACGGCAAGCCGCGGAGCGCGTACCTGCGGAAGGATGCGGCGCGGGCGCGTGGTTGGCGCAAGAGACTTCTAGAGCGGAAGACCGGAGGGCGTACGGCTGTTCGATCTAGGCCAGCGCCAGTGGAGGAGATTGCTGAGGAGATGCCGTTCTGATCAGGGAACCTTGGGGGGCTGTGAGACGACTTCCCGGGAGGGGGTTCCTCGGCTAGGGTTCGGCCCTCCCTATCGCCGAGGTGGTTGATGAAGATCCACGAATACCAGGGCAAGCAACTCTTTGCCCGCTACGGGATACCCATCCCCAAGGGGTACCCGGCGTTCAGCAAGGAAGAGGCGCGCATTAGCGCTGCCAAACTCATCGAAGAAACCGGGATTCCGGTGGTGGTGGTGAAGGCGCAGATCCACGCCGGAGGTCGCGGGAAAGGCGGCGGTGTGAAGCTGGCGAAAGGCGGGCCTGACGAGGCTGCCGATCTGGCCGAGAAGATGCTGGGGATGCAGCTAGTGACGCACCAGACGGGCCCCAAGGGGCAGAAGGTTCGGCGGTTGTATATCGAGCAAGGGCTCGACATCGACAAGGAATTCTACTTGGCCTTGGTTGTGGATCGAGAGGCAAGACGGGTGGCGATGATGGGCTCCCGCGAGGGGGGGATGGACATTGAGGAGGTGGCCGCCCGCTCCCCGGACAAGATCCATACGTTGACTATGGATCCTTTCCTGGGCCTTACCGGCTTTCAGGCTCGGAAGCTGGCCTATGCTCTGGAAATGCACCGCCACGGGAAGGCAGCTTTTGCTCAGTTTGTGAGGCTATGCCATTCGCTCTACGATCTGTTCGTCAAGGAGGATTGTTCCCTTCTAGAGATCAACCCTCTCATTGTGACGAAGAAGGGCGATGTAGTGGCCCTGGATGCGAAGATCAATTTCGATGAAAATAGCGAGTTTCGTCATGCGAGTGACTGGGCTGATCTCCGTGATGTCGACGAGGAAGATCCCGTGGAGTTTGAGGCCAAGAAGGCAGGGCTCTCCTATGTGAGCTTGGATGGGAACATTGGCTGTCTGGTGAACGGTGCCGGGCTTGCGATGGCCACCATGGACATCATCAAGGCCTACGGGGGCGAGCCTGCGAATTTCCTCGATGTTGGCGGTGGTGCCAACCAGGAGCAGGTGACCAAGGCGTTCTCAATCATCCTCAAGAGCCCTAAGGTGAAGGGGATCTTTGTGAATATCTTTGGTGGCATCATGAAGTGCGATGTGATCGCCACCGGAGTTGTGGCTGCCACCCGCGAGCTGGGCCTCACCGTACCTCTTGTGGTTCGCCTAGAGGGCACTAACGTCGAGCTAGGGAAGAAAATTTTGGCGGAGAGTGGGCTGGCCATTCAGCCGGCAGATACGATGGCAGACGGAGCTCGGAAGATTGTCGAGGCGACAAGGGGTTGATGCGATGGCCATCCTGATAGGAAAAGACACACGTGTTGTCGTGCAGGGCATCACCGGCAGCGCTGGCGGTTTCCACGCCAAGCAGTGCGCGGCCTACGGTACCCAGATCGTGGCCGGCGTGACGCCGGGCCGTGGGGGGGAAACCTTCGAGGCTGTAGGCCCTGACGGTCAGCTACTCAAGATCCCTGTCTTCGATACCGTCGAGGAGGCGGTGGAGAAGACCCGAGCGGACACCTCCCTGATCTTTGTTCCTCCCCCCGGTGCTGCGGATGCCATCGTTGAAGCTGCTGATGCAGGTTGTTCCCTGATCGTATGTATTACTGAGGGGATCCCGGTACTGGACATGGTGCGCACTCGCCGTTGGCTAGAAGGGCGCTCCGGTGTCCGGCTCGTCGGCCCCAATTGCCCGGGGGTCATCACTCCTGGTGCTTGCAAGATCGGCATCATGCCCGGCCACATCCATCGGCCAGGGCGCATCGGTGTTGTTTCCAAGTCGGGAACGCTAACTTATGAGGCTGTCGGGCAACTCACTGCTGCTGGTGTTGGTCAGAGCACCTGTGTTGGCATCGGGGGTGATCCGATCGCTGGGCTCGACTTTATCGATGTGCTTGAGCTCTTTAACAACGATCCAGATACGGATGGGGTAGTCCTGATCGGCGAGATTGGTGGTGCGGCTGAGATCAAGGCTGCCGAGTGGATTCGGGGCCATATGAAGAAACCCGTAGCTGCCTTCATCGCTGGCGCTGCTGCGCCCCCAGGCAAACGCATGGGCCATGCTGGCGCCATCATCAACGGCGGTAAGGGAACTGCCCGAGAGAAGATCGAGGCCCTGGAAGCTGCTGGAGTCAAGGTTTCTCGCAGCCCTGCGGACATGGCCTCGACGTTGCTATCCTTGCTGAAGTAAGAGGGCTCATGGCCAAAGAACGCACCCTCTCCATCATCAAGCCCGACGCCGTTGAGAAGCGCTACACTGGCAAGATTATCGATCATCTGCTCCGTGAGGGCTTCGATATCTTGGCTATGCAGCAGATCCATCTCACCACTGCTCAGGCCGAGGGGTTTTATGCGGTTCACCGCGAGCGCGGGTTCTTCCGAGAGCTGGTCACCTTCATGACTCGCAGCCCTGTGGTTGTCCTCGTGCTGGAGGCCGAGAACGCCATCCAGAAGTACCGCGATGTCATCGGTGCTACCGATCCGGCTCAGGCTGCCGAGGGGACCATCCGTAAACTTTACGGTACTTCCAAGGGAGAGAATGCTATGCACGGCTCTGATTCCCCTGAGAACGCCGCTGTCGAGATCGGGTATTTCTTCCCTGGCTACGTCATCGCCCCCAGGTCGTGAACGTTCTGTGCCCGGATCTGGTCCACCCCCCGATCCTGTCATCTATGAGGCCCAGGGGGTTCTCCGAGATGCCGTGAGTGCAGCCCAGAACCTCCTGGTCCTTCTAAGCTCACTCCGCGTTGCCCCCCAGATCATTCGCCCTCTCCTCTCGGAAGTTCGTACCAGCATTGAAGCTACCCCTGCTGCCCTTGAGGCTCTGCTGCGGCGCCTCACGCTCCAGAGGGATGCTGCGGTGCTCCCTTTGCTCTCTTTTCTCCAAACCTCTACGGATGAAACCTCTCGTGCGCTGCGATCTGCCGAAACTTCGCCCTTTGAGGCTCGGTCGCGCCTCCTCTTGGAGTCCTCCTTCCGCCGCATGGTCCCTCGTCTCGACGCCGTTCGTGAGCTGGCGGAACTGCTCGTATACGTTCGAGACCCCGCTATCGATCTCGACTTGGCTGAGCTGTTGGAGACATCCTTCTACCCTACGAGTTGCTCTGGCCTTTCGAAGCCATCGCTTCAACTCGTTCTCGATGCTCCACCCCGAGGAGCTCACCCCATCCGCACCAATCCACGCGCGGCTTCCCGCCTATTGCGCCTCGTTCTTGGTTACTCCCACGGAGGCGCCCATCCTGGAAGGTCTGTCTCCCGCGTGAACCTTCGCACCCGCCCTTCTCCTCCTCGGGTAGAGTGCCTTTTTTCGGAGCCCTCGATCTTTCCTCAAGGAGATGTTCTCCTTACTCGCGTTCCTCTCCTCATCCCCCCGACTGCATCAATCCTTGCCTTCTTCTGTGCCTCCTGCAGCATCCATCTTGTTCTCCAGGGAGATTCTTCCGTGGCACTCTTGGCTTTTCCTCCTGGTTAGCGCTGCAGCGTCGAGCTGCCGAGATGCCTCCCCAAGTTCTTTGCTCCCGGCAGCTTCCCGGGAGGTGAGCGCACCACTCTCTCCTCCTTCCTGGCCTCCGATGGCTCCCTCTGCCACGGTTCTTGCTCCTTCTTCCAGTTCCCCGGTTCTGGTTTCGACCTACCATGGCAAGAGCTCAAACCATCCGGCGAAGCCACCCCCACTTCCCGGACGACAGCGGATCTTCTCCAGGGAATTGCTCCCTATTTCGGTACTATCCAGAACTTCTGGACCTATCAATCCGGATGAGGATGGCGTTTGGCTTGGTAGGCTGAGGGAGGGTAGCATCACGGAGGTAGTCTACAACGGAGGGGGTACATCCCTGACCTTGCGCGTGCGCTTCTCGGATGGTGCGAAAGCGGTCTTCAAGGCCGAGCAGCGCAACGCGAGTAGCAACTATCGGGCAGAGATCGCTGCCTATCATCTTGATCGGTGGCTTGGATTGGGGAGGGTTGCTCCTGTGGCAGGGAGAGCTCTCCCGCTGGCATGGCTCCGGGCGCACCTTGCGACCGACTCAGCCACGCTAGCTCGCCTGGATCAGGAAGTGCTTGTCGAGGGGAATCGGGTCTGGGGCGCCCTGATTGCCTGGCACAATAAGACCCCTGTGGTGGCAGAGCCCCCCTCCGGTTGGCTGCTTCGGATGAGCCCTTCTGATCTTGGAGAACCCCGAGAGCAGATCTTGGCTTGGTCCGACATGATCCTCTTTGATACATTGATCGACAACACGGATCGCTGGAGCGGCGGCAATGTGATGACTCTGGGGCCAGGCGGACCTCTCATTTTTCTGGATAATGCTTCCGCGTTTCTTGGACACCGGGTCCGTCAGGGGGCCTTCCTGTCCAAACCCCTTGTGCAGGTCTGTCGTTTCCGACGTAGTACTGTGGAAGCCCTGCGGAGGGTGGGGCCAGATGCTCCTCGAGAGCATCGTCTGTCGGCTCGTATGGCCTCCTCCCTGGCGACGGATCTGGCTGCACCCGTGCTAACCTCTGCCCACCTTGAAGCGCTGGATGCACGACTGGCGCGAGTGCTTCAGCACATTGAGGGATGTCTGGAGCGTTACGGAGAAGAGGCTCTCGATTGAGCGAGTGCCTCGGTCGGGCGGAGAGGGAGGGATTCGAACCCTCGGTACCGTTGCCGGTACACATGATTTCCAGTCATGCA
>JANWXX010000212.1 GCA_025057345.1 Polyangiaceae bacterium
CCACCTCCCCCCTTACCTGCCGAGCCTCCCTTGTTGAGGACAGTCACACCACCGAGGTCCGCACTCTCCTTCTCGGAGCTGCACGCAGCTACCGACAAGAGAACCAAAGAGACGAGGAGCAACCTAAGGGAGGAACATCGTCGCATGGTACCTTGCATGGTAGAGGACCATGACCAAGAAAGAGGGGGTTCATTCTTCGTAATCGGGATCCTCGAAGGTGACTTCACCGAGGTTACGAGCTACCGCACGGGCTTTGAGCTGCTCCGCGATGGTTTCCAACACATCGTAGCGCGTACTGAGGCGGAGGAACTCCTCCTCGGGGACTGGAGGGAGTGCAGCTAGATGGGCGTCCAGGAACTCAATGTCGTCCGGATCCACATGGAAGCCCACCTCGGGGGTATCCTCAGGAACCGGAAGCCCTAGAGCAGCAACAACCAAAGCGTAGGGGGAAATCTCTAGATACACCTGGCGAAACCGGAGCAGACCGGTAGTCACCGAGCAATCCGGAAGGCTCCACCAGCAGTCAAAGCGGCGGGAAAGCGTCTCCCCGAAGTAAGCAGCGGCAACCTGAGCGATCAGTTCCAACGCTTCGGGGCGTTGTTGGGCCTGCCGAGCAGCTTGGAGCAAGTAGTGGTCCAGGAGAGGGAGGGTGTCCGAGGTATAGTCAAGTTCGACCCCAAGGGAACGCTGAACGTACTCGACACAAGAAGCCGCCAGATCGGAGACGACCAGGGAACTCATCGGGGTCGATTGTACCTGACACAAAGCTCTCGCAACGGAAGATTTGGGGTGTTACCGTTTTTCCTCTCATGCGTCTCGGCATCTTCAGCGACGTCCACGCTAACTATGAGGCTTTGTCCGCAGTCCTGGAAGCGTACAAGCAGGAAAATATCGATGTGTACTATTGCCTGGGGGACACCGTGGGGTACGGGGGCTCACCCAACGAGTGTGCAGAGATTGTGCGGAAGGTGGCTCGGACGACGATTCTGGGGAACCACGATGCGGCAGTGGCAGGCCGCATGGATTACTCGTACTACTATGAGGCCGCGAGGCAGGCGCTAGACACCCACGCAAGACTGCTGCACCACGACAATCTCCGGTGGCTCCAAGGGCTCCCCTACTCGGAGCGCCTAGAGGAGGTGGACGTGCTCCTCTGCCATGGCTCCCCGGTCCGGCTGGAAGAATTCGAGTACATCTTCGCTCCAGAACAAGCGCGCGAGTGCCTCGGGATTTGGGAGGAGCTGGGGCATCTGACCCTAATTGGGCACTCCCACCTTTGTAAGGTATTTGCTCTAACTCCAACCAGCGTGGAAGAACTCCCGGATTTCGACTTCACGCTGGATCCAGGCAAGAAGTACGTGGTGAGCGTGGGCTCCGTGGGGCAGCCCAGGGATTACGACAACCGAGCAAGTTATACGGTGTACGACACAGAGAAGAAGCGCTTCGAGTTCAAGCGTGTGGAGTACGACGTGGAGGCTTCCGCCGAAAAGGTGCTGAGGCTGCGCTTGGAGCGAAACTTCGCCCAACGCCTGTTCATCGGCGTCTAACTTCCCGGTACGGTTGCATGCGGCGGAAGGGCCATCTACGACGGGGTCATGCCCGCCCTCCATGGCCCCCTTGATTGGGACGATTTGAAGCACATGCTGGCGATCCACCGCCACGGGACGCTGGCCCGTGCCGGGGCGGTGCTACGGATGGCCCCAACCACCGTGGGACGACGGCTGGCAGCGCTAGAGCAGCGGGCCAAGGTGAAACTCTTTGAGCGATCACCCGAGGGGTGGATAGCTACCACCGAGGGCTCGACCTGGTCCAACGAGCTCAGCGCGTGGAGGAGGAGGTACTCGCTGCCGAGCTGGAGCTGAGCGGCGCTAACGAGCGGCTCTCCAGGGTGGTGCGGCTCACGGCTACCGAGATGCTAGCCACCCGCTACCTTATGCCCCACCTCTGGCCCGGCGTGAGGCCGACATCGCCCTGAGGCTGACCCGACCCCAGCAACCGAGCATCGTTGCCCGTCGCCTTGGGGAGATCGAGTTTGCGCTCTACGCATCGCCTTCCTACCTGAACTGCCGCGGCGCCCCGCCCAGCCCCGATGAGAGCTTGCGGGGCCACGAGGTCATTCTCTTTGGGGCCTCCCAGGCCTTCGCAACAGAGAACGAGTGGTTGGAAGCTCGTCTCGATGGTGGTCGTATTGTACTCCATGCCGACAGCATTACCGCCATCTACGCTACGACTGTCAGCGGCCTAGGGATAGGTTTCCTCCCCCGAGCGGTAGCGGACGAGGATCCCACCGTTCAGCGGCTCACAACCCGCACCTTCCCTGAACCCCGGGTCATCTGGCAGATGGTCCACCGAGATCTGCAAAAGCCCCTCGGATTCGCGTAGTTCTTGATTTCCTCAGCGAGCTGCTCACTTTCCTCAGCGAGCTGCTCACTCCGCCTCGAGCCAAGCCCTCGCGGAGTTGCCCTGAGCACTGATTAGACGACCACCGGACGAGCCGCCGCGACCTTCCTTTCGCCCCTCCTTGCGAGCATGGTGGCAGGTTCCTTCCCGGGGATGACGTTTCTCTCCTCTGCCAGCTGGACGAGGAGGCTACCGACCAATCCCACCACCGAGCGCCAGGAGGCGCTACGAGGCTCCAGCGACAACACCAGCTCGCCAGCCTTGCGCCCGTGGACCCAACGACCGAAGGGGGCCAGACTCCGAGCCTTATGCGCTGCCTCCGTATCCTCGGCCACCCGCACCAGCACCTCGGGGCAAGCAATAACGCCTCCGGAGCCAACGGCAAAGGCATAGCCGACCTCAATCCCATGCAGGCCCCGGAGAGCTCCTTTCGGTAGGATCATCAGTCGTAGTTCGTCTGGCTCGCTCTGCCCCTGAGGAAAGCGCGCCCAGGGGACAATCCGAGCGCCGGGGGCACGGCGACATAGCTCCTTATGGAGCCGCTGAAGCAGTCCTGCAGGGCCTCGCACCAGCGAGGGTGCCAGCTCCGAGCAGCGCCCTGTGAAGAAGAG
This sequence comes from Polyangiaceae bacterium, assembly GCA_025057345.1. GTDB lineage: Bacteria > Myxococcota_A > Polyangia > Polyangiales > Polyangiaceae > JANWXX01. The sequence continues at coordinate 3,012 of JANWXX010000212.1, forward strand.
GGCCACCAGCATCAGTGCATCCAACACCAGCAGATTGGCGTGATAAGGGGAAACTTGGAAGGTGGCGGCGGCAGCAACGCCTACTGCCAGGCACGTCAACACCAAACCTACCTTGCCCTCTCTGGTGCTTACGTCCAACCAGGTATCCCGAAGTTTTGGCGCAGGTACGAACGCTTCAGCCTCGCTGAGCGCCAGCCAACGCCCCGGCCCCCGGGAGGTGGGCCTCGGGAGCGGAGTTCGGTGGGCCATGAGCAGCATGGCCCCCACCAGCACCACCGTCCCCACCGCCGGAGGCTCCAGCAGGAGCTGAAGACCCACCCCCAGGGCCACTGCCGGTCCCGCTAGGAAGGCTCGTACATGAGAGGGTGCAGGGAACAAGGGCCGGGGAGCAAGCCCGGCCGCCCTTGCGGCAAGCTCCACCTGTCGCCCCTTAATAGCTGTCAGCGCCGTAAACAGGATGGCTACCCCTGCTGCCACTGCTAGGAACACCTGCCGCTCCCGGGACTCACTCCGCAGGATGGCCCTCACTGCCGTACTGGGGGGAGGCCGAATCCTCGGATCGTTCACCGCCCCTAGCGACCGGGGATCGAGCCGCACCGACCAGGCCACCTGCTCTGCCTTGGCCACATGAGGCCTCACCAGCTCAATCTCGTCTCGATCCGGAAACCGCCGTGTTGTCGTCAAAAACGCACCGATGCTGCTCAGCCCCAGATCGGGCCCCCGTTCCCCTCCTGTCGGTTCCGTCGGCGCCGACGGCACTACTACCACCGTCTTAGCGCTATCCACCCCATTGGGAAGCCGCGCCCCCAGCCAGCGCAACTTCACCATGGTCCCATCCTTCTCAAGCGCCCCCGTCCTGACCAGGTCAGTGCGGTAGCGAAACTTCAGCAGGTAGGTCCCACGAGGAAGCCCCTTTGGATCATCCACCTGAAGTCGCAACCCACCGTCTGGTGTTACCATCACCGCCAGCGGCACCTGATCTTCCACGTGGGCGCTCGCCCCATCTCGCTGCGGAATCGCCACCGCGGCTCCCTCCGGTTGTGCATCTGCATCCACCCCCCCTAGTACAAACATCCGCATCGGACTCCCTCGAACCCGCAGGGTCATCTGGTGCTCCACCACTGCGCTTCCGTTGCGCTCCACCAGAAGACGCACGTCGTCACTCAACACCGTCGTCTCGATCCAGGCATGTGCCTCCCTTGGGCACACCACAATCAAGAGCACTGCCACCCCCCACCAAAACCAAGGCCATTTGCATGTCTGGGGCATCCTACATCCACGTACCTTGGCGCCATCCTTCTGGCCAACTTCCCGGAGCAGGGGAGGAGGCTGTGGTGCGCTGGTTGCTAGGAGGGAGGGGTATCGTTAGGTTGCGCTGACGGCATGGCGAAGGATTTTTACAGCGCTCTTGGCGTGAGCAAGGGGGCCGACAGCGAAGAGATCAAGAAGGCGTACCGTCGCTTGGCAACGAAGCTCCACCCAGACAAGAACCCCGGCGACGCAAAGGCAGAGGAGCGCTTCAAGGAGGTGAACCAGGCGTATCAGGTGCTCTCCGACGAGAAGAAGCGAGCGTTGTACGATGAGTTCGGGGAGGAAGGGCTTTGACCCGGAGCAGTTTCGGCCCTACCACCGCTACCGAGAGCAGTTCAGCGGTCGCGGAGGGGGAGATTTCTTCGGGGGGATGGGAGGTGATTTGGGGAGCATGTTTACCGACCTCTTTGGGGGCCGCGTTCCCCGGGGAGGACCTCGGAGAGGCGCGGATATTGAAAGTGGATTGACTCTCGACTTTGCGTCGGCCATCCGAGGGACGACGCTGCGGCTCAAGCCTCGTGGCCCCAACGGAGACGAGGTAACGGTACGGGTGCCGCCGGGTGCGGAGGACGGCAAGCGGCTGCGAGTACCAGGGCAGGGAGCCCCCGGAACAGGGGGGGGACCACCCGGGGATTTGGTGCTCCACATTCAAGTCACCCCTCATGAATATTTCTGGCGGGAGAAGGACGACCTTCACGTACGCCTGCCGGTGACCCCCCTGGAAGCCTTTGAAGGAGCCAAGATCAGGGTACCGACCATCGATGGATCAGTGGTGATGAAGCTACCTGCAGGGGCTCAGAGCGGGCAAAAGATCCGGCTCAAGGGCAAAGGTGTTGTTCGGAAGAATCAACCACCGGGAGATTTGTATGTCCACCTCCTGATCCAGATCCCTCAGGATCCTGCTGCGGAGGCGGCTCTCCGGGAGCTTGAAAAGCGGATGCCCTCAGGCGATGACCTTCGCGCCAAGGTGACCCTTTGATGCGCACTTCTATCTCCCTCTTGTTCTTGGTGCTAAGCCTTGTGGCTTGTAGTCCTTGGAAGGTCCGCTATGAACCGCGTACCGCCGTTGTGGTTGCCCCCACGGCCCGGAAGGCAACTCGCTTCCTCCCCGAGGAAAGCCGAAAGCTGGTGCAGGCTGGAGGCAAAGCGCTGGGGGCCCTGGAAATTGAGGGCTCCGGCATCGTTGCTGAGCGCCTGGAGGATCTGCACAACAAAGCCCGGGAGGAAGCCGCACGCCACGGAGGAACTCATTTCCTCCATTTGGATGCCAAGCTGGGAGATGCCGAGCTAGGGGCGATCAATGAGGCCTTTGGTGCCGCTCTCAAGCCTACCGATCTGCTCTCCGGCTCGAAGAAGGCGCTTTACTTGGTGGTGGCGGTCCCGCAGGAGGGCTGGGCTAGGCTCCCGCAGGAGCTCCAGCCGATTCCCTGAACGAATCCCTCTTTTCCGTGGACCCTTGAAGGGTGCTCCTCACTCTCCACCAAGAGGTCAAGGACAGTTCTGGGAGGTATAGGTATTCGAGGCAGTCGGAACACCCGCATCGACGAAGCTGGAGGGAACCGACTCACAGTACCAGCTGCCGCAGGTGGTCATCACCATGTAGTGCAGATGGGCTCCGGTAGACCAGCCGGAGTTCCCGGATTTCCCGATCTCTTGGCCGCGACTGACCTGCTGACCCTTGGATACGCTGAGCGAGGAGAGGTGATAATACGCCGTGGACTGGCCATCTCCATGATTGATCACCACGCGGTTCGCTAGGTTAGCGCAGCCTGACCCGCCACCGTTGTAGCAACTGCTCCCCGGTGGCGAGGGGAAGTCCGCATGGCTTACTGTCCCCCCCCGAGCCGCCCGCACCGAAGTCCCCACCGGCATAGCGAAGTCCCAAGCGAATTTCTCCTTGCCCTTGTGGCTGAAGCTTGAATTGTTCCCCTGAGTACACTGGAACTTTGCTCCGCAAGCGAAGGGCAAATAATAACCATCCCCCACGGGCGCTGATTTGCACTGGTCATCGGTCCCAGCAGGCATGATCTGGCAGCCGTTGGGACAGGCTTGTTCGCTGGCCACCTGGCCGTTCTGGCATAGGTAGAGGTAGCCTGCCTTCCCCGTGTTCTCGTTTTCCCCACACCAGTACCCGTTGGCCTTCCCCGCGCACGAACCGGAGCTAGAGGACTTGCACTGATCCGGGGTGCCCGCGGGCATGATCTGGCAGCCGTTGGGACAGGCTTGTTCGCTAGCCACCTGGCCGTTCTGGCATAGGTAGAGGTAGCCTGCCTTCCCCGTGTTCTCGTTCTCCCCGCACCAATGGCCGTTGGCCTTCCCCGAACACCCCGAGGTTGCGCTGTTGCAGCTTCCGTTCTCGCATCCGTTGAGGCAAGGCTGCTTCTCTGCGGTTTCGTGACCCTGACAACGGTACCGGTAGGCTGGATCGCCCCCGATGAGGCCGCCGCAATACCAACCATCCGGGTCGTTGAAGCAGGGCTCTACAGCATCCGAGAGACATTGGCCGTTCTTGCACCCATCGGAGCAGCTCTGGGATGAGGCGACGTTGCCCCCTACGCATACCTGCACCGTCCCCGGCTGTGCCCCGATGGCCTCCCCGCAGTAGGGACCGTCAGCCTTCCCTGCGCAGGGACCGGTCGGGTCGCTCCCGCCAGAGCCGCTGGCGTTGCTCCCTCCGGAGCCGGCCTCGCTCCCTCCCGCGCCACCCTCCCCTCCCCCACCGAAGGGAGAATTCCCGCCCCCACCACTGGCTCCCAAACCACCGGAACCTGCCTCACTACCGCCGAAGCCGCTGGTATTGCTCCCGCCGAAGCCAGCCTTGCTGCCGCCTGTACCGCCTGTGGTGGAGCTACCACCGCTGCCCCCTGGAAACGTCGTTGAGGTTCCCGAAGATCCCCCACCTCCTCCCCAACCTGACTCGCTTCCCCCTCCACCGCCTTTGCCACCTTTGCCACCAGAGCTGATGGAGATCAACGGCCCCGAAGATTCTTCAGCATCGTCACCGCAGGCCACCACCACCAGGGAGATAGCCGCTACGAAACCGAGCCAGCTACGCATGAAACCAGGATAAACCATCCAAGGCCCAGGGAGAGCCAGTAGCTTTCATGGGAACGCTTTAGCTTGGAAGGAGCAGCCTACGAGAGAATGCAGGCAAGGAGCCCCTTGCCCTGGGGTCAGCCTGCGGCTACGGCCCCCGGCGTCATGCCGCGCAGAGACGACCTCCGTAAGATCCTGCTCCTGGGCTCCGGCCCCATCGTCATCGGTCAAGCGTGCGAGTTTGATTACTCAGGGGTCCAGGGAGCCAAGGCTCTGCGCCAGGAGGGCTACGAGGTGGTGCTCGTCAACTCCAACCCGGCCACCATCATGACTGATCCAGAGCTGGCGGACCGCACCTACATTGAACCGCTGGAGCCCCGCACCGTGGCCCGGATCATCGCCCAGGAGCGCCCGCAAGCGGTGCTTCCGACGCTGGGGGGGCAGACAGCGCTGAACCTAGCACTGGCACTTCACGACGACGGGACGCTGGGCCGCTTCGGGGTCGAGCTCATTGGGGCTAGCCCCCAGGCGATCCGCAAAGCGGAGGACCGCAAGCTCTTCAAGGAAGCCATGGAGCGCATCGGTCTGGAGTGCCCCCGCAGCGGCTATGCCTACAGCGTGGAGGATGCCCGTAAGATCACTCAGGAGACCGGGTTCCCGGCGATCCTGCGCCCCAGCTTTACCTTGGGCGGCGCCGGAGGTGGCATCGTCTACGACCCCGCCGAGCTGGACGAGCGGGTCGCCTGGGCGCTCAAGTGCTCTCCCACCGGCGAGGTGCTGGTGGAGGAGAGCATCCTCGGCTGGAAGGAATTCGAGCTGGAGGT
>JANWXX010000213.1 GCA_025057345.1 Polyangiaceae bacterium
CTTGTCCTTGGGCGAGGCCATCGTAGGATAACAGCCCGACATCACACGGTATTCCTGGGTGGGTGCGTAACTCCTACTGCAGTCCAGTCCAGGAAGCAGCCCGCCGAGAGGCAAGCGATGATCGGAGCGAGGAACAAAGGCTTCAGAGTCCTCATGGTGAGAAGCAGAAGCAAGCAGCATGCCCTGCATTGCCTGAGGAGCTTTAAGTCTTAAGACTCGCATATCCCGCGGCAAGGAACGATCCATTAAAAGTGCCAGCCTGATTCTTAAGGCCCCCACATGGGTGGTACAAGCACTCATGGAGTCCGCCACTTAGTCCTCATCTTTCCCCAAGCTTCTCAAGGTCACGGTCAACGTACACTTCGGGCGTTGCGCGTGCGGCCGTCACTTGGGCAGTGAGCCAGTTCCAGGCCGTGAGACTGCGGACGCGTAAGGAATCGACAGCAAGCTCACGCAGCTACGCGTCCGCACGGTCACGTTTCGCCTCGAGCGTGGCGTACACCTCACCTTCGCTCTCCGGGCGCAGGGCGCGAAAGATCCGCTCCGCCGGATCGAGCTCGGGCGAGTACGGTGGTAGCCGCACGAGCGGGGGCACCGCCGCGCGAAGCACCAGGTTGCGGTGGCCCGGCGCATTTCCCGCGCCGGCGATTGAGCCACGCATGCGTCCGCTCCAACCTCCTTGGGGGCTGTCTCCGGTAGCAGCTTGCTGATACGTGCCACCAGCATCGCCTCAAGCAGCTTGCTGTCGTGGTGGTTGGCACCGTCCACGACCACCGCCAGTAGCCCTCCATTGCTATCCACTCGCACGTATCGCTTGATCCCGCTTGTTTCACCTATCCGTGGGATTCGGTCCCACGCGGTTTCCTCCGTGACGGGCCTTGCCCATCGCACCATCGGCCGACGGCCAGTCCCACGGCACCTCGCCCAAGTCGTCAGCGCAGTCCACCAGACGGTCCCCGATCTCCGTACAAATCCTCTCACCCACCTCCGCATCGTGCAATACACGGAGCTGTCGTCGGGGAGGAAGGCTTCAGCCCTTAGTAGTTTAGCTGTCCTCAAGCAACCGACGAAGGGGAGAGCCGAAGGATACAGCACGAGGATGACGATGATAAGGACAGAAGATCTGAGCGTCGTAGTGGCGGAGCTTGAGGCAAAGCTACGCGAGGATGAAGAGAAGCGGAGGGCGCTGCAGGAGGCAGTAGAGGGATGCGATCCGCGAGCGCGGTTTCCGATGCCGGAGGAACTCCCAGAGCTACTCCCGGCACGGCAAGCTCACCTTGCGCATGCACGCCCGGCACTGTGGGGAGCACTGCGGGCCTAAAGCCAACGCCTGCGAAGGGAGAGAGATCAGGAAAACTATTCCGAACAAGATTAGGAGAAAGCCGAACAAGATTAGGAGCAAGAACATGGGAACGGAAGCGATCAACAAAAGCAACGGCATTTCGTCGATTTACTATGCAGGCCAAAATTTCCCAGGGAATGCAACGATGATGAGCCCGGAGGATATTCTCCAGTACGTGAGCAAAGCGCTGGAGGATATCGGAGGACAGCTTGAGGACTACAAGAATATCGTGAAAGATCGCCAGGAGAAGGCGAAGGATCTGCGAGCATTGGCAAGCACAATCCGTGATATGCAGCAAAATGGTGATTTGAAGTCTTACGACTCAGCCAAATACAACGAATTTATGACCACCATGGCCAAATACAAGGACTCGGACCCAGACGTAGCCAAAGCCTACCATCATTTCTTGGATAGCTATGGGGGTTACATCGACACGAATACAGGGAAGAAGGTAGGGATCCTGGCCAACGAAGACGGACACTGGATCGGGAAAAGCGGAAAGGGCGACAATCAAGACATGTGCATGAATGCAGAGGAGCTTGGGAGAGTACTCAAAAATATCGAAGATGCCCAGAGTAATCTCCAATCGGATAATGAGCTGACGATGATGACGCTTCAGCAGCTCCTGCAGCGGCGCAATCAGATCAGCCAATTTAGCTCGAATGCCATGAACATGATGAACGAGGGCATGAAATCCATCATCGGGAACATTCGGTGAGCGCCATGACGAATCACGAGACGACCAGCACCAAGATAGTTTTTGACGCCATGTTCAACCTCGCCGTTGATTGCCACGAGCGAGGGAAGATCGAGGATGCTCTCGACATGTTCCGGGCCCTATCCTTCCTGGCCCCCCACGACCCCGGAGTCTGGAACGCGCTGGCCCGCTGCCATGAAGACCTTGGCCAAGAGGAGACGGCTGCACTGCTGCGCTCCCTGGGTGCCCAGATCCAGAGGGAGCTTCCGTCATGAACGTGAACCAGATCGGCTCCGTAAGCCCTAAGTACCCCAACGCCCTCGCAGTGGAGCCATCCGAGGAAACCCATGGGATCGAGCGCCGGGAGGGCGCTCGGATCAACAACGCCACCGCTAAGGCCCTGGCAGAGGCCTCCCCGACCACCATGATCCAAGCGCTCCAGATCTTCGCTCGGGACCTCCAGCGTGACAGCAGCGAGAGCGCCATCCTGAGGAAGAAGCAGGCCGTGGAGGAGGCGAAGAAGCAAATCCAGGAGGCCATGAACAGAGCCCAGCAGGAAGCCAACGAGAAGTCGACCTGGGGACGGCGTACTGAGGTGCTTGGCACCATTGCCAAGGCAGCCGCAGTGACCGCCGCGGTGGCCTCCATCGCCCTCACCGGAGGCGTGTCGGCACCTCTGCTCATCGGCCTGGCAGGCACCCTCCTGTCCGTCACGGCAAGGCCGGTCAATCAGGCCCTCGGGGGAGGAGAAAAGCTGGAAAAAGCGCTGACTTACGGGGGTGCTGCGATGTCGTTGACCGCGGGAGGAGCCGGATTGTTCTGCTCCAGTGCAGCAGCCACCGGGGCCGTAGCAACGGCAGGGCATGCCGTCTCCGCGGGAGCCCACGCCATCGGAGGAGCTGCCACGGCAGCATCCGGGTACACGGGGTATAAGGCAGGCGAGCACGGTGCCCGGGCAACCGAGGCTCGGGCCGACGAAAAGCAGACAACCGCGATCCGCCAACAACTTCTCCGAGAGGTTGAGCAGCTCATTGCAATGCTCCAGGAGGTAGAGCAATCCTTTACCAAATCCATCGCGGTAGTGCAGTCGGCCCGGGACAGCGAGGCCGCAGCCAACCTGACGCTAGCAGCAGGGGTACGAGGATGAACGCCGTCTCTTTCGCAAGCGGGAGCCTATCTACGCAGCTTCTCCACCTCATGGACCAACTCTCTCAAGAGCAGTACCTACAGAATCGCGATCGTGCCGAGCACGAGGCAAACCAGGCACTGCTCCATGGGCTCGAGGAGGCCCATGCACTCCGGGAAAAAGCAGGTCACGAGCGCACCGGTGCGATCCTCAACGGAGTGCTCACCGGACTTAGCGGAGCAGCTCAGATGGGCGCGGCATCCCGGATGACCGTACCTTCCCCCCAAACCTCACCGGACATGCTCCCTTCAGTTCAAGCGCACAACGCAAAGATGAGCGCGCTAGGGCAAGCAGCAGGGAGCCTGACGGGTGTTGGCAAAGCAACCCAGGATACCTACGGCGCCGCAGCAAGCGTGTCGGAGGCAAGAGCACGAGAGCACAGCGCCCGAGCTCAGGCAGCCAGCCGCCGAGCGGACGCAGCCCAGGGGGAAGCGCAAGAGGCCCAGCGTAGCAGGGAGAAGGCCCGGGATCTTTGCCGGCAGTTGATGGAGCTAGATCACGCCTCCCGGACGGCTGTGCTGCGAGGCTGAAGCAAGGTAAATCAGAGGGATGCGCTGCAGGCTCTTCCCATGGCTGGTTCTCACCGGGTTGCTCGCCAGCACACCGGCCCTAGCTCAATCCATCCTCAAAAACCCAGGGCAGCACCCCCAAGGTCCAGAGCTGGAGCCGCACCTGGTGCTAGGGCCTTTCCACCACTCAGGAGCCGTGGGACCTGGGTTCCGCGCTACCTTTCAGATCGGAAAGAACAACTTTATCGACAGCATCAACAACAGCGTCGGGATCGGCGTCGGGATCGACTGGATGCCAGTTTGCGGGGGAGGATGTAGCACCGGGAGCATTGCCATCCCCGTGGTGATGCAGTGGAGCTTCTACCTTTCGAAGGCTTGGAGCGTGTTCGGGGAGCCAGGAGTGGTAGCGGATATGATCGGCTCGCCGACGGCCATTCCAATGTTCCAGGCGGGAGGCCGGTGGCATTTCCAGGAAAGTATCACCCTGACCATGCGCATCGGCTGGCCTTACTGGAGCGTCGGCGTCTCGTTCCTGTTACCTCCCCTTTTCTTCCTTGTAGCCCGCCCCCCCCGAACCGCTACACTACCCCCTCGATGAACCTTGTTCATGTCTTGGCGGCCATTGCCGGGCTCGGCGTGTTGATGATCGTCCACGAGACAGGGCATTACCTGGCAGCCCGGGCCTTCGGGATGCGTGTGGTCAAATTCAGCCTGGGCATGGCACCGATCCTCTGGAGGTTCCAGCCCAAGGGAAGCCCGACCACCTTCCAGATCGGGGCCATCCCCTTCTTCGCCTACGTGCAGATCGCTGGGATGAATCCCTTGGAAGAAATCGACCCCACCGACAAGGAAAGCTACGCCAATGCTAGCCTAACCGGGCGCATTGTGACCATCCTGGCGGGTTCTCTAGCCAACTACCTGGTAGCGTCGGTCTTCTTCCTAGCGGCGATTCTCATCTCCGGCGAACCTCGACCCACCACCGTAGTTACTGTCCTCAAAGACCAGCCCGCGGCTCAGGCAGGCATGATGGACAACGACCGAGTGCTGGAGGTGGAGGACATACCGGTAACCAACTGGGATGGATTTCGCGCCGCAGTGTCGAAACGGCCCAATCAGCCCACCAAACTTCTGATCGAGCGCAAGGGAGAGCGGATGACCCTCACGGTCACCCCTGCTCCCACCGGAGAGAACGGCGCCGGACTCATTGGGGCTCGCACCGTCTTCGAGACAGTGCCAGTACCCCTGGACAAGGCCTTCAAGTTGGCAGTCAAGATGCCTCCGTTGGTGGTCTACGAGCTGGTTTCCGGTCTGGCCAAGGTAGTCACCGGCAAGCAGAAAGCTGAACTGGGTGGCCCTGCCGCCATCGTCAAGGAAGGAGCCAAGGCCATGAAGAATGGCGTCGGCGATCTCCTCCAGTTCCTTGGGGTGCTCTCGGCCAACCTCGCCGGGTTCAACCTGCTCCCCGTCCCTGCCCTCGATGGAGGAAGGCTCATCTTCCTTGGCTACGAAGCCCTCTCGCGTCGCCGCCCGGACGCTATGGTCGAAGCCCACGTCCACCTCGTCGGCTTCGTCATGCTCCTGGCATTGATGGTGTTCGTCACCTGGAATGATCTTTTTGGCCAGCGGTGAGCCTTCCCCGACACTGCCTTTTCGTTGGGGTGTTCGTTCTTGTCTCCGCTCTCCTCGCTCCCCAGGAAGGTTCCGCCCAAGTTGTCCGCTGGCGCCCCGCCTCCCCCCTAGATCCCGAGGCACTCCCTGACGCCGCTTCTCCCCCTTCCCTCCCTGATCTCACGCATCGCGGCCTTTGGTACGGGCTGGAGACGACCTTCGCCAGCATCCAACCTCATGATGCGATCACCGGCCCACAGCCCCGATCCTTGGCTTGGTCCACCCGGGCTGAGGGCGAGTGGGTTCTGAGCGGACGCCGGTGGTATGCCGGTGTAGCTCACTCCCTTGGCTACGGGAACCCTCCTGGCGGTGAGCGGGGAGCCCTCCTCATCGGCTACCCTGAGATCTGGGGTCGTGCGGTATGGGCTTCTCGGGCCGGTCTTGCCTACGGCGGGGGACTGAGTGCCGTCCTACCCCTCTTCCAGCGGGCTCCCGACTCCGGCGAAGCCATCGTGGCTGAGTCAGTCCGCGTAGTACGCCCCTGGGATTTCGCCCCCTTTGCCGAAAATACCTTCTCCGTGCAGCCGTACCTTGACGCTCGCATTATTGACGGCCGCGTCACCTTCCAGCTCCGCCAGGGTTTCGTCCTCCAAGGTCTTGTTGCGAAGGCACGCCTCCCAGATCTCAACGTAGTCAGCCGAACCACCCTCTACCTGGGGTATCAGCCAACCTACAAAGTGGCCCTCGGTCTGGAATTCCAAGAGGTTTACTTTATCAGCACTGATTTCGTAGCCGATTGCCAGGTACGCCGAGCGGTCTGTGACGATAGCCTGCGGGCCGTTTTCGCTATCTCTCCCTCCATACGACTTCTGACCCGAGTCTTTCAACCTACCCTCTCTGCGATGTTCCCCTTTGACCGAACGCTCTACGATAGCGTGCAGTCTTACTGGGCCATCCGGCTAGGCCTAGGTGCTGTTTACGATGAATAAAGTTCGGCAAGATCCATCAAATTAGCCAATAAGGGACCAAAACCATCAGCAACAAATCAAGGAAAGCATCCCCCACTGCTCTCCTTGGATGTCTTGATCTTTACCGGGAACCAGCTTTTGCTGTTGTATTAAGCCGCGCGCCTTCGCGGCTTGGCACACTGTTTCAATCCCCATACGGGGAACCAGCTTTTGCTGGGCCCCAAGGAGGAGGATGTAAGATGTACCCCAAGACTTCGGGTTTCAATCCCCATACGGGGAACCAGCTTTTGCTGGCCGGAAGGGGGGGACACCATGTGGATGTACGTTAGAGATAGGTTTCAATCCCCATACGGGGAACCAGCTTTTGCTGGGTGGCTAGCCGCTAACCCTCCCCCTCCTCCCCCCCCTCCCGTTTCAATCCCCATACGGGGAACCAGCTTTTGCTGGGTGGCGTGGTACGTCAGTGACCCCTGGACAGACTGGGTGGTTTCAATCCCCATACGGGGAACCAGCTTTTGCTGGGTCGTCTACGAGTGCCTGTGGGGGGGCACCGGGATCCTGCGTTTCAATCCCCATACGGGGAACCAGCTTTTGCTGGGGTAAGCCTTGGTGGCGTACTCTTTGCATGCCAACCCGGGTTTCAATCCCCATACGGGGAACCAGCTTTTGCTGGGACGTGATGAGATTGTGGATGTGGGGCCGCTCTGCGGCGTTTCAATCCCCATACGGGGAACCAGCTTTTGCTGGGGAACCTCTCGAGAGGTTCGAGAAGAGACGCTGGAGACCATGTTTCAATCCCCATACGGGGAACCAGCTTTTGCTGGGGTAGCAATCCCGGTGAGGAGGGTATCCATCTCCCTCAAGGTTTCAATCCCCATACGGGGAACCAGCTTTTGCTGGGGTAACCTGCACATGCGGTGCAGAACCCCCCCAGTGCATGGTTTCAATCCCCATACGGGGAACCAGCTTTTGCTGGGGGGGGGGGGGGGATATGCGTATCATCGTAGAAGCTAAGAGGTTTCAATCCCCATACGGGGAACCAGCTTTTGCTGGGCACAGCGACTGGATCGAGGTCCCCTGGGGGAACCACTGGGTTTCAATCCCCATACGGGGAACCAGCTTTTGCTGGGGCGCATGTCGTGCATTCTCGTGTGTCGCGTGAGGTTCAGTTTCAATCCCCATACGGGGAACCAGCTTTTGCTGGCCGTCGGCAGGGCCTGCGACGTCTGGCCTCCCTGGGCCAGGGTTTCAATCCCCATACGGGGAACCAGCTTTTGCTGGTTTGGTGGTGCGCCGCCACCACCATGGCATGCAACGGCGTTTCAATCCCCATACGGGGAACCAGCTTTTGCTGGGGAGGCGGAGCGAGATCTCGCCGCGGCCCGCCGTGATCTCGTTTCAATCCCCATACGGGGAACCAGCTTTTGCTGGCCGACACCACCATGGCATGCAACGAGCGCCGCCCATGGGCGTTTCAATCCCCATACGGGGAACCAGCTTTTGCTGGCTCAGAGAAACCCCGGCGTAAGCCGGGGTGGCGTACGTTTCAATCCCCATACGGGGAACCAGCTTTTGCTGGGATCTAGCACGGGGTCTTGAGCCGTGCTACGCGATGGTGGTTTCAATCCCCATACGGGGAACCAGCTTTTGCTGGGTGTATCACGGTGGACAGCGTGCGGGCGGTGATCCACCGGGGTTTCAATCCCCATACGGGGAACCAGCTTTTGCTGGGTGGATGCACTCAGGGCATTTGGTGTGTCCGAGACGTGCGTTTCAATCCCCATACGGGGAACCAGCTTTTGCTGGCATGACGTGG
>JANWXX010000214.1 GCA_025057345.1 Polyangiaceae bacterium
AAACTCGGTCTTTCCGGGCTCTTCCTCGCCCTTGTCCTCCTCCTCACCCCTGGGGGCGGTGCCTGCGCTGGCCGCCAGGGAAGCCGACGGAGCCGGGAGGGGAGCAGGTTCGGTGGTGGTCAGTGGGGTGGCTCCAAAGAGGGGAACATGGGCGCTCACCACATCCGCGCTCCCAGTCCCCGGGGCAGCAGGCAGGGCATGGCCGGTCGGAGCAACCGTATTGGTTTCCAGAGGGGCACTCGCTTCGGTACCGGGGGGAGGCGCGGACCTAGCACGGAGCCCGAAGACAACCAGGAGTACGGCCAGGAGGCTCGCCCCTGCGGCGATAAGCAGGCGCTGCTTCTTCCGGATCTTCAGGGTATCTTCATCGGATTCTTCGAGGCCGTTGATCTCCTCGTCATGGTTCGGATTGCTCTGCTCCACCGGGTCCTCCATCACGCTGTGCTGCTGTCGTCTACCGCTCGTCTGGATGCCCCCGTTCGGGGGAGGTGCCGTCACCCTCCTCACGGGGGTCTTTTCGTCGTGCTTTTCAACCTCCTGCTCTCGGCGAGCCTTCAACCGCTCTAGGAATTTGCCTACTGCCTCGCGTGCAGGAGCGCTCATCGCCGCAATCCTTGCTCCAGCCTGTGCCCATGTCTCTTTGAGTCTGGAACCTACCGCAGGTGCCTCTGGTGCCTCTCCTTCAACCTTGCGATCCGGTTCCTTCTCTCGGCTGGCCTCCTCCTCTTCTAGCCGGGAGTGTTGGCTATCCGTGGTGACCTTGATCGGTTCCTGTTGGCCCCCCTTGGCTTCCTGCACTCCCTCCTCGTAGCGGAGCGTCACCACAAGCTGGGGGATCTTCGAGTTTGGATCCACCTCGACCTCCACCTTGTCCACCAGGGCACCCCGGCGCTTCCCTCGCTCCACGTCCTCCAGCTCCAGAGACTTTCCGACCTGGAGGAAATCCAGGTTCGACCCTACTTGGATGGCACCCGTGTGGTCGTCACGGACCCTAGCCCGCATGGGAGAATTGAGCCCATCGATGTGCAGCCGGACCCGTGCTCCCCGGTGGATCCTCAGCTCCGCAGGACGAGGTTTGTTCTCAGGTGAAAGCCCAAGGGTTTCCCGGATCGCCGTTAGGGTCGCTTCGTCGATCCGGACGAATCGGACCCCAAACTCGCCCCCCCGGGCCTCCTCTGTGCACCAGGCAACCTCCCCTTCCAGCGTGACCTCCCCAGCTCCTGTGTCGAACCGGAAAGTCAGTCGCTGGCCTTTCTCCGGCAAGTACGCAGTGCGCAGATGCATCCCGGTTTCCGAGAGATCGATGGCCTCGCATTCGTATGCGCCGCCGCCCTTCTGGTTCGCGACGACGACGAGCGCTTCGAAGGGGACTCGCTGCCCACCGGAAGTTCGGCGTTCTTGTTCCATATGCCGCGAATACGCCGCCCTCGCACGTCCTGCCAAATTCCAGGATGCGTCTTCTTCTCTGCAGCAAGTGGATAAATAAGCCCAGGGCGGCTTCCCAAAAGCACCACGGCGTCGCAGGATGCCCCTATGGGCCTCACCGTACTGGTCCTCCCCGAGCACTCTGCGGGGGATGCCCCCCTTGCCTTGACGTTTGACGCTCCCCGGATCGTCATCGGTCGTGGGGAAGGCTGCGAGGTCCGACTCCCTGACCCTAGTGTGAGTGCGCGCCACGCCTCTCTGCGCCAGCACGGTGGCTCCTACCTGCTCGTCGACGAGGGGAGTACCAACGGGACTTGCCTAGGCCATGTACGCCTCGCCCCCCACGCCCCCCGGGTGATCTCCAGCGGCGACCGGATTCGCGTCGGCCGGGTCTGGCTTGAGGTGCGCGTGGAGGTCGTCGCTCAATCCAGCTCTCCCCAGGATACCCGAGAGCTGGCCCTGATGCTGGTACAGCGCGCTCTGGAGGCCTCCGGTGAGGCGGCAGTCCCCCGGGTGGTTGTGGCCGAAGGCCCAGACAAAGGGAAGACACTCCCCCTGCTGCACCCCGGCGTTCCTCATGTGATGGGTCGTGGTCACGGCGTCGATCTGCCCTTGGATGAGGTGGATGCTTCTCGGCGCCACGCTCAAGTCATCCGCAAGGCGGAGCAGGTCTGGGTGCGGGATTTGGGTTCCAAGAACGGAACCTGGCTCCAGGGTCGCCGCCTGCCTCCGGATCGGGACATTCCCTGGCGTCCGGGGGAGGAATTGCGCATCGGCCAAGACACGTTCTTCCACGAGAACCCGGCGCTCGTCGCCCTCGCTGAGCTGGAGCGTTGTGCCGATGAGCCCATGGCAGAGGAAGTGGCAGCAGCCCTCCAGGCTCCCCCTGACGCCCCTCCGCAAGATTTCACCCCGTCGAATGCTCCCGTAGAGGAGCCCTCCCCTCATCCCTCTCCTGCTTCGTTTCCTTCTACAGCACCGGTAACGAGAGCTCCCCCTGTGGTTCATAAGCTCCCAGCGCGCTCTGGCTGGGGGGCCAGCGATGTTGTGATCATTCTGCTTGCTCTTGGTGTGCTCATCCTCAGTCTCGGAGGTCTCTTCTTCGTATTTCGTTGAGCCTCACGGCGTTCGAAGTGAACGGTACTCGGCACAGCAGACCAACATCATGGTCTGCGCCGGGCAAGTAGTACCAAGAACAATGGTCCTCCCAGCAACGCCGTTAGAGCCCCCACCGGAGGCTCCGTCCCGAGCACTCGGAATGTCAACCTCCCTGCCGCATCGCACAGCACCAGCAAGGCCGCCCCCAGGAGGAACGATAGGGGAAGCAGTGTCCTCGGATCAGGACCCAGCAGCTTGCGTAGCCCTTGCGGAACGACCAGCCCCACAAAGCCGATCAATCCTGTCACGCTGACGATGGCGCCCACAACCAGGGAGCAGAAGAAGAATACACGGCGTTCCAGTGCAGGTACGTCGACTCCGACGTGGGCTGCCGGTTCGTTCCCCAAGGCGAGCAGATGCAACCGCCCTGCATCCAGGTATAGGGCCACAGAACCTGCCACGCTGCACAGCGCTACCGCACTCAGCGTCGTCGCCGTCGGCACATCCAAGAACCCCATCAACCAGAAAAGAAGTTCCTGAGCTCGGGCAGCGCTTACCAACGTCTTGAGGAATGTGATCAGGGCACTTGCCAGCGCGTTGACGATTACCCCTGCCAGCAGCCACGTCGCCCCTGATGGGGATCTGTTTCTGCGAGCGATCAAGTACACCAGCATCGTTGCCCCTAGCCCCCCCGCTAGCGCTGCTGCCGGGACCACGGCCACCCCCAAAGTCGTCAACGCACTCGCCCCCAAGGCAATCGCCACTGATGCTCCTAGCGCCGCGCCTCCCGATACACCTAGCACGTAGGGCTCCGCCAGCGGGTTTCTCAGCAGCGCCTGGAACGCCGCCCCTGTCGTCGCCAATCCCCCTCCCGCCACTGCCCCTAGCAGCACCCGCGGAAGCCTTGCTTCCATAATCAGCACTCGATCCAAGCTCGCTGGATCGTTCAGGGCTCGCCGGAGAGAGGTCGGCTCCGAACCGACGTTAATCCCAACCCACAAGGCCACGAGCAGCAACATCGTAGCTGCGGAAGCCACCCCCCACGGCCCTGCAGTCCTCAGCCGACCTCCTTGGGGTTCCATGGGGAATCGACGCATGCGTTTTGTCTTATGCGCTCTTGCGAGGAGGTCATGGTGGGCAGGGTACCCTTGCTCCAACCCCCAGGGTAGCCACAACGCATTCCCCACACCCCTGGGTCGAGTTATTCCATAACCATGAAGCGGATTCCGAAGGATTTCTGGGGAAAGCTCCAGAAGGAGGAGGGTCGCATCTTGGCCTGGCACCCTCTCTTGGATCACTGCGCGGATGTGGCTGCCTGCGGCGAGGCGCTCCTCCAGGGGTCGCTCCTCCGGCAACGCCTCGCACGTCTCGCAGGGTGGAACGACCTGAGCCCCTCCCACCGCGCTCGCCTCGGGGTGCTCATCGCGCTCCACGACCTCGGGAAATTCAACCTCGGCTTCCAGAACAAGGCCCTCCCCTCTCCCCCCTTCACCGCAGGCCACGTCGCGGAGCTCGTCTCGATCCTTGGGCGGGAGTCCGATGCCCAACAGAAGCTCTTCGAGGCCCTCAAGCCCGACCAGTTCCTCTCTTGGGTCGAGAACGACGTGGCGCTGACCGGGTTGCTCCTTGCCTCCGTGGCCCACCATGGCCGCCCGATCCCCCTGAATGGCCCGGACCGGCACCAGCCGCGCTTCTGGGAGCCTGACCGCGGGCTCGATCCGTTCGAGGGCATCCATCGGCTGGTGGAGGCGGCGTTCTCCTGGTTCCCCGAGGCCCGGGAGCCTTCCGCTCCCTTCCCGGCGTGTACCGCGTTCCAGCACGCCTTCAGCGGCCTGGTGATGCTGGCGGACTGGATCGGCTCCAGCACCGAATTCTTCCCCTACAGCGAGCCAGGGGATGGCCCCCGGATCGACTTCGCTCGCCGGAGCGCCAAGGAGACCCTGACTCGCATGGGGCTCCACCCGCAGGCCAGCAGGAGCGCCCTCGGTACGGTCCCCCCCGGGTTTGACCGGATCTCCCCCCACGCCCCTCGCGCACTCCAGGAGGCCATCCTGGCACTGCCCCTGCCGCCGGAAGGAGGTCTCACCATCCTGGAAGCACAGACCGGCTCGGGAAAGACGGAGGCGGCCCTCGCCCGATTTCTCCGCCTCTTCCACGAAGGGCTTGTGGATGGGCTCTACTTCGCGCTTCCCACCCGTACCGCGGCCACCCAGATCCACGAGCGAGTCTGCCAGGCCGTAGCTCGTGCTTTTCCTGAACCATCGACCCGCCCTCCGGTGGTGCTGGCGGTCCCCGGGTACCTCCGCGTGGATGATGCAACTGGTATCAGGCTCCCGGGTTTCGAGGTTCTCTGGAATGACGACCCTGAGGCGCAGAACCGGCACCGTTACTGGGCTGCGGAGAACTCCAAGCGGTACCTCGCCGGGGCCATCGTCGTTGGCACCATCGACCAGGTGCTTCTCTCCACGATCCAGGTTGCCCACGCGCACCTCCGGTCCACGGCGCTCCTCCGGCAGCTCCTCGTGGTGGACGAGGTCCACGCCTCCGACGCCTACATGACCGTGCTGCTCCAGGCGGTCCTCTCGAACCACCTGGCCGCCGGGGGCCACGCCCTGCTGATGTCTGCTACTCTCGGCTCCGAGGCGCGCTCCCGCTTCCTGGGGGCTTCGGCCCCTCCCCCTCTCGACCAGACGCTCCGGCTTCCCTATCCGGCGCTGACCGACAGCCCGGGCGGCAAAGCATCGCCTCCTCTGCCGATCCCAAATACCTCTCCGGATCGCTCTGTGGATATCGAGATCCAGCCGATCCTGGACGACGCGCAGGCTATCGCACGCCTCGCCTTGGATGCAGCGGTCCAAGGTGCCCGGGTGATCGTCCTACGGAACACCGTCCGCGGTTGCCTGGAGGTGCAGAAAGCCGTCGAATGCCTCGCTGCAACGCGCGAGCAGAGCACCCTGCTGTTCACCTGCCACGGCCAGATGGCCCCCCACCATGCCCGCTTCGCTCGGGAGGACCGCCAGGCCCTTGATCGTGCCCTGGAAGCCGTCTTCTCTCCTCCTGACTACTCCCGTGGGTGCCTGGTGGTGGCCACCCAGACGATCCAGCAGAGCCTGGATCTGGACGCGGATCTCCTCCTCACGGACCTCTGCCCCATGGACGTCCTGCTCCAGCGCCTCGGCAGGCTCCACCGGCACCGGGCGCGTGACCAGCATCGCCCCCCCGTGTTCGTTCGCGCGCGGATGCTCCTCCTAACCCCCTCTCGGCGGGATCTTGGCCAAATGATCCAGTCGCGAGGGGAGGCACGGGGTTTGCACGGATTGGGGACCGTGTACGAGGACCTTCGTATCCTGGAAGCCACCTGGCGCCTGGCGGAGCGGTATTCCTGCTTCCGGATCCCGACGATGTGCCGGGAACTGGTGGAGCGCAGCACCCACCCAGAGGCCCTCGATGCGCTTGTCAAGGAGTTGGGCGGCCTCTGGGAGCAGCACCAGCGCCACCTGCGGGGGAGCCTCCTGGCGGACCGCCGTACCGCCCACTTGGGCCTCCTCGACCGGAAGCAACCCTTTGGCGAAGCCCAGTTCCCCGATGACCCGAAGGAGGTGGCCCGGCAGATCACCACCCGTCTCGGGGAGCGGGATCGGCTGCTGACCTTCGATCCGCCCTTCCCGGGGCCCTTCGGCCTCCCGGTGCGGACCCTCACCCTGCCCGCTCACCTGGCGCGTGGCCTGTCAGAAACCGATCCGCCACGCCCTCTCCCTGATCGCAGCGGTTTCTCGGTGGGCTCCCGCTCCTTCCTTTACGACCGCCTTGGCCTGCGTCCCCTCGACGACGAACCCCTTCCGGAGGCCCTTGATGCCTGAACCTATCCACAATCTGCTCTCGGAACCCCTTTTCCGCGTTGCTTGCGGCACCACCTCGTCCACCACCACCCTCCCGGGGATCCTCGCGGCCCTGAGCCGGGGCGAACCGCTTGAATTTCCCGGCCTGCGCGCTCACCAGCAGCACCCTTGGCATGCCTTTCTTTGCCAGCTCGGCGCCCTCGCCTCCCACCACCACCTGGCTCACGAATTCCCTGGCGAGGAAGCCCCCTGGCGCGATGCCCTGCTCCAGCTCACCGACAGCCAGCAGGAGCCCTGGTGCCTGGTGGTCCACGCCCTGGATCGCCCCGCCTTCCTCCAGCCTCCCGTCCCGGAGGGTCTCCTTGATGAGAAGCGTTTTTCCGAGATCAGTACTCCGGACGAGCTGGACATCCTGGTCACTTCCAAGAACCACGACGTCAAGATCGCTCCGTCCCGCGCTCCCACCCTGGAGCAGTGGATCTTCGCCCTCGTCGCGCTCCAGACCTTCCAGGGCTACTCGGGGGGAGGGAACCAGGGGATTGCTCGGATGAACGGCGGCTATGGGAGTCGCCCTCACGTGGGGTACCTCTCCGACTTCGGTGCCGGAGCTCGCTTTCTCCGGGATGCGAAGCTGTGGCTCCGAACCCGACCCAATCTGCTGCAGAAATACGGCTACGACGAGAACGGCATCGGCTTGCTCTGGCAAGAGCCCTGGGATGGGAACCAGAGTCTCCCTTTGGATCGGCTCGACCCCTTCTTCCTCGAGATTTGTCGCAGGGTTCGCTTCGCACTCCATGGGAAGCGACTGCTGGCCTACAGGGCCCTTGCCCAGGTCACCCGGATCGATGCCAAGCAGAACAAGGGGAACACCGGCGACCTCTGGACTCCCCTCAAGCAGAAGGACCAGGAAGCCCTCAGTGTCCAGGAGCGAGGGTTTCACTACACGCTGACCAGCCGACTTCTCTTCGGGGAAGATTTCCTTCCTCCTCCCGCCCAGGAGGATCTCCCCAGCACAGCCCCCCTGTTCTGGCTAGGCCAAGTGTTGAGCCGGCAGCAGGGGCTCACAGCCGGGTATCACGAGCGGATCGTACCCATCCCCCTCAAAATACGCTCGATCTTCCAGAACCGGGATGCCTGGAGCAAGCTCGGCCAGCAGGCCAAGGACCGCGTCCAGATGGCCGGCGACGCCAGGCTCAAGCTGTTGGGGATGTCCCTCCGGGTGCTGCTCCAAGGGGGGCCTGACAAGGTGGACAACGAGGATCGGAGGACCGACCGCTGGCTCGATGCCTTCGATCTGGAGGTAGATCACATCTTCTTTGAGCACCTCTGGAGTGCTACCTCCCTCAAGCCCGAGGAGGCCAAGCAAACCTGGCGGCAGACCCTGGTGGACCTCGCCTGGAAGCTTCTCCAGCAGGCCACCCACGAGGCCCCCATCCCCCTGGTACGCCGCTACCGAGCCATTGCTCGGGCGGAGCAGACCTTCCTCGCCATTGCCTACAAGTCCTTCCAGTCCCGTCCCTCCCTCCCTAGGAGATCCCATGACCGAGACCCTTCCCACCACGACATCTCCGGAACGCAAGGGCCTAGCAGCCCTGGTGGATCGCATCGCCGAGGAGATCCTCCGGCTGAGCGAACACAATCCAGGGGCCGCCGCGGAGCTGCGCCGCCTGCAACCGGGCAACCCCTCCTGCCCGGCCTTCTGGAGGTTGAGCCTGATCCTCCCGACCTCTTCTGACCGGCCTCTCTCTCCA
>JANWXX010000215.1:0-246 GCA_025057345.1 Polyangiaceae bacterium
CGAAGCTCCTAGCCGAAACGCGGTTTCTGCTCCCAAGGGGCCTAGAAACTTCGCCTTTACTCCAGCTAGCTCTGCCCGTCTCGCTGCCTTCTCTCGTCCAGGCTCCACAATGTCCCGTTCCTCGGTCCCCAACAGCCCTCCTTCGCCTGCATGGGGGTTCAGCCCTGCCAACGCTACTTTGGGAGTAGGGTGGCCGAGATTAGCTAGGAACCACGCTAGCCAGAACGCTGCTCCGCTCACCCTTTC
>JANWXX010000215.1:256-8112 GCA_025057345.1 Polyangiaceae bacterium
TCCGGCGTCAGGGCAGCAGCTACCTCTCGCAGCGGGACGTGTGTTGTCACCAGTGCTGTACTTAGCCTCGCCGACCAGAACGCCATCACCACTTCCCTGGATCCCAACCGCTGCTGCAGGTACTCAGTATGCCCTCGGAACGTCTCTGCTCCTGGAACTTCGCTGCCAGCGATCACCTTCTTGCTCACTGGGCCAGTTACAAGCGCTCTTGCTTGCCCCGAGGTCACCAAGGTCAACGCATGGTCGATCCAAAGCAACTGGGCTGCGCCACTTGCGCGGGTTGGCCGTCCAGGAAGGCGATCCTCCGGTGCTAGTGGAGGGCCCGGCTGTAGGATTTGGTGTCGTGCTAGCGACAAGCCTCGCTCGGCTGCAAGGGTGCGGAGTTGCCTCTCGTCCCCTACCAGCACCACTGGCTCGGGGAAGCTCTCGCAGGCTTCTACGGCTACTTCTGGGCCGATCCCACAGGGACAACCTACTGAGAGGGCAATGGGCAGGGGGTCACTCATGGCCAGAACCGGAGGTGGGATCGAGAGGGAGCTTGTAGCCGGCGCCGCGGACGGTCTGCAGCGGGAAGGCATTCCCGAGTTTGGCTCGCAGCCGACGGACGTGGATGTCAACCGTACGGGGGCCACCCTCATAAGACGCGCCCCAAACACGGGCCAGGAGCTGCTCCCGACTCTTGACCCGACCCCGGTTCTCCGAAAGGTAAGCAAGCAGGGAGAATTCTTTGGTGGTGAGAGGGATCGGGCGGCCCTCGACATGAACCTCCCGGGCCGAGCGATCAATGACCA
Source organism: Polyangiaceae bacterium (assembly GCA_025057345.1). Taxonomy (GTDB): domain Bacteria; phylum Myxococcota_A; class Polyangia; order Polyangiales; family Polyangiaceae; genus JANWXX01. The sequence continues at coordinate 1,048 of JANWXX010000215.1, forward strand.
TAGCCCCAATTTTCAGGCGCTCTTCGTTGGAGAACTCGCTACGACGCCACTCCAAGCAGCGGATCCTCATGTAAAGCTCGGAAGGGACGTAAGGAACGAGGGTGAAGTCGTCGAAGCCTGCGGCAGGGTCCATGCGGGCGATGTGAGACTCGCCGACAGCAAGGAGCGCAGGGCACCGTTCTAGACGAGGCTCTCGCCGAAGTGCCCGGAGCACAGCAGGGGCTAGATCCGGACGGTCCAGGGCCTCAACGATCAGGGCACGCACGCGCTCCCCATCGGCCTCTCCATCTCGGAAGAGGTTGGCGGGATCTTCCCAGAGATCAAGGGCTCGCACCTCCGAGCCAAGTTGACGGAGGTAAGCGACCGCGCCTGCTTCTCGTTCAAGCAGGGGGCCATGCCCCACCACGGCAATGAAACGACCTCGCACCGGCGCCCCTTAGCACAAAAGGGGGACAGCTCACCCGGCTATCTTGGTCCCACCCACGGTGATCCGCCCGATCTTGATGGTGGGGCAGCCGACGCCCACCGGGACGCTCTGCCCTTCTTTGCCGCAGGTCCAGATCCCGTCGGAGAGCTCCAGGTCGTTCCCCAGCATGACCACCTCCCGGAGCACCTCAGGGCCGTTACCGATGAGGTTCACTCCCTTGAGCGGAGCGGTAATTTTCCCATCCTCGATCAGGTAGCTTTCAGTGAGGGAGAATACGAAGTCGCCGTTGGCGATGTCCACCTGACCACCCCCGAACTTCCGGGCAAAGATCCCTCGCTTGACGCTGCGGACGATCTCCTCTGGGTCATGAGGTCCAGCGAGGAGGATGGTATTGGTCATCCGGGGCATCGGCGGGCAGGCGAAGCTCTGGCGCCTGCCGTTGCCGGTAGGGCGCAGCTTGAAGTGTCGGGAGGAGAGCCGGTCATGCATGTACCCCCGGAGCACCCCATTCTCGATCAGCACCGAGCGCTCGGGCTCCATCCCCTCGTCGTCCACATTGATGGCTCCCCGTGACTGGAGCAACGTTGCATCATCGACGACGGTACACAGCGGGCTCGCCACCCGGTTCCCCACCTGGCCACTGTAGTTGCTCGTTCCCTTGCGGTTAAAGTCCGCCTCGAGCCCGTGGCCTACCGCTTCGTGAAGCAGAATGCCGCTGTCGCCCGGGGCCAGGACCACCTCCATCTGTCCAGCGGGTGCTTCTTGCGCCTCCAGCATGGCGATGGCCTGCCGTGCCGCCTCCAGCCCGTGCCATGCCGGGGTCTTTTCTCCGAAATAATCCAGGGACTTCCGCCCGCCTCCCCCGGACGACCCCTCTTGCCTCCGCCCGTCCTTCTCCGCCAGCGCCCTCACCCCGAAGCGTATCATCGGCTGTACGTCATGCACCAGCCTCCCGTCGCTGGTGGCGATGAGAATCTCCCGGATCTCTTCCGCCAGGCTCGCCTCCACCTTGAAGATTTTGCTGTCATAAGCGAGGCCCGCTTCTGCAGCGGCCTCCAGCAGCGCACGCTTCGCCCGCCCTGGCTCGTCTAGCGTCACCTTCGGCAAGTCGTAGCGGTGGGGAACCGTGCGCCGCTCCAGCTTGATCGGCGCCGATGTGCCTCCATGCCGGGCGATCTGGGCCGCTGTTCTTGCTGCACGGGCCATCGCCTCCCACGCCAGCTCCTCGACGTAGGCGTAGCCGGTGGCATCTCCCCGCTGCACCCGCACCCCCAACCCCAGGCTTACCCCGCGGGATGCGGTCTTCAAGATCCCCTCGTCGTAGACCAACGCCCCCGCTGCCCGGTACTCGAAGAACAGATCAGCGTAGTCACCTCCGCTCTCCAAGGCGACCGCGAGCAGGCGCTCACAGGTGGCAGCGTCGATGGCGGAGGGGCCGTGGGCGAAGGGAGCTCGGTACGAGGCGCTCTGCGTCATGGCGCCGCACCTTAGCACCTCGGCTTCGGAGTGTCCTTGTGTCGCGCTGCTGTCCTCAGGATGCGCTAGAGGGAGGCCATGCTGATCGCTCTCCATGTGATCGCGGATCTTTTCTGGGTCGGATCCATCCTCTCCGTCGCCCTGCTCCTGGCTAGGGGCCCCGGTGACGCTCAGCAGCGAGGCGCCGCCGCCCGGCTGATCTACCGATCCATCGCCGCTCCCTCCTTCGGCGTCGCCTTTCTTGCTGGGGTTGCCCTCCTGGGCATGAACCCCACCCTCTACTTCAAGGCGACCCACTACATGCATGGCAAGCTTCCTCTCGCCCTCGGCGTTGTCGCTCTCCATCATGTCCTTGGCGCGCGGGCGAAGAAGATGGAAGCCGGCGAGCTGCAGGAGGCTGGCCCCGCCCTCGGCCTCGGCCTTGGCCTCGCCGCCCTCGCCATCGGCTCCGCGCTGTTGGTGGTGCTCAAGCCCTTCTGAGGATCACCGGCGCCTCGCCCGGTAGATCTGCGTGTCCACCTCGAAGAGCAGCTCGCAGCGGTTGGGTGAGAGCGAGGGCATGCGGAGCTGGTTGAACTCGACCCCTGAGCTCTCCGTCTCCACCTTGATGATCTGCGCGGGGCTCTGGAAGCTCCCGTCCGTGTTCAGCGCAGCGTAGTAGAGCTTCAGAGGCTCGTTGGTGTTACAGCGAGCGTGGAAGAGGATGTGGGTTCCGTCGGGGAACACCCAGGGCGCTAGATCCTCCGGCACCGCATTAGTATTGCTGCAATTCTGCAGTTGCACCGCCACCTTGCTGGGCTGTGCGTTCTGGCCCGTCGTTGTGGTGTATAGCTCTGCCTCGTTCTTGGCTCCCGACGGGGAACTGTTCTCCCTGATCCAGTAGAATCGGGGTTGTTCGGCAGCATAGGCAAACGCAACGCTGTAGTCGTTGGCCCCCTGGTTCAGCTGTAGGATAGGCGCGTAGAAGGAGTCATCCCCGTTCACGCTGGCCACGTAGATGCGCCTTGGGCTTTCAGACGGGTTCCCAGACCCATCGTGGCGCTTGCTGTCGAAGAACACATAGCGTGCTGGCGCTGGGATTTTGATGCCAAGGAAGTCGAGCTTTATCGTGGGCGGTAGCGGGAGGGGCCCACCACAGTCATCAGATCCTGTTGGTTGGCAGTAGGGTTCCTGCGAGAGAGCCGATGCTTTGGTGGACCACGTTTGCTTGAAGATCAGGGGGTTGGGCTGGGACAGCGAAGGATTGTCGGTTGGCGACTGCGCTTGGAAGAACAGGTTGAGTTGGTTTTCCACGAGCTGCACCCTGGGAAATCCAGGGTTTTTTATAAGTTTCCCTGTCAGCAGGGACTCTGGTGCCCCGAACTCGAAGCGGTCCATGTTTCCGCAGGGCGTACATGTCCCCGTTTCCGCGTTGCAGTACTCGTCCGTGTTGCAGGACAACCCCGCTAGGCACGACGACGCGCCTCCCGCCCCGGAGCTACCACCGGCGCCCGCGTTCCCTCCGGTGCCGCCTTGCCCCGCGGTGCTGCTCCCGCTGGCCCCTGCGTTGCTGCCACCGGAACCCGAGGAAGACCCACCTGAGCCCCCATGGGAACCGCCGCTACCGCTGCTTCCTCCGTGGGAGCCGCCACTTCCCGCATCGCTGCCACCGGAACCTATTCCCGAACCTCCTGCACCGCTATCGCTGCCACCGGAGCCTGCCTCGCTCCCGCCACTGCCCCCCGAGCCCGCCTCCGAACCTCCTGCACCGCCATCACTACCGCCGGAACCTGCCTCGGAGCCCCCAAAACCTGCCTGGCTTCCTCCTGCACCGACGGAAGTTCCGCTGTTTCCGCCATGGGCCCCCCCTACTCCGGCCGGTGAACCGCTAGTGCCTCCGTTGGACCCTCCTCCACCAGCCGTACCTCCCGACCCCACTCCCCCTGGCCCAGAGCCGCCTGTCCCCGCTCCAGCAGTACCGGAAGCTCCCTCGGTGGTGTGCACGAAGCTCTCTCCAGTGCAGGCAACAAGAGCAGAGACAAGGAATGTAAGCGCAACAGTCTTAGTCGATGTCATGGGCAAACCTCCCAAGAAGAAGATAGTCGAGCCAAACCTAGCAAGCACCAAACTACTCACCTGGGTGCGGTAAAGGAGTATCTTATTGCTTGAATCGAAGGGGGTCTATACTGCTCTGCTATGGCAAAGGCGCTCTCCTCATGGAAGGTCTTCCCCCACGGGCCCTTCGAGCAGATCGATGCCAACCTCTGGCGCGTCGAGCAGAAGATGCCGAAGATGCCCCTCTGGCGGGTGATGGCCGTCGCCCGGATGACTGACGGGCGGCTGGTGATCCACAACGGCATTGCCCTCGACGACCCCTCGATGAAGGCGATCGAGGCGCTGGGTGATCCGGCCTTCCTCCTTGTGCCTAACGGGTATCATCGCCTCGACGCCCGCATCTACAAGGACCGCTACCCGAACCTTAGGGTGGTGGCACCACGAGGCTCACGGGCCAAGGTCGAGGAGGTCGTCCCTGTTGACTTGACCTACGAGCAGTTCCCTGGGGATGAGTCGGTCCGCCTGGAAACTTTGGAGGGCACTGGTGAGCAGGAAGGGGTCGTCATCGTTTGCTCCGGTGGGAAGACCTCGGTGATCCTCAACGATGTGGTTTTCAACATGCCCCACCAGCCTGGCTTCGAGGGGTTGATCATTAAGCTGATTGGCTCCTCCGGGGGGCCCAAAATTACTCGTATCGCTCGTCTTTTGCTGGTGAAGAACTCGCGGGCTTTCCGTGCTCACCTGGAGCGCCTAGCGGCTCTCCCCGGTCTCAACCGCGTCCTCGTCTCCCATCATGAAACTATCACCCACGATCCTGCCGGGGCGCTCCGGCGGGTGGCGGCAACCTTGTGAGTTAGTTCATCATAGCGATGCGGACTACAGGACCCAGCTGGAGGATCATCTCCGAACCGGGATGTTCCAAGAGATCGCCATCGATCATGTAAGGAATCGTCGCTTCTCGGGAGCGTACAATCGCCCTGTGCGTCAACCGGTCGATAGCCTTCCCGTCTCGCATGGGATAGGCTCGGTGGATGCGGGGCAAGTCAGCAATGAAACCCAGTGGAGAGCAAGTGATCCCCTGGATATGGAACGTCCCTACACGGCGCCCTGCGAGGTAGTAAGGCTTGAAACCTAGACCGATGTCTGGAATGGTACCGGCACCCACGCACAGGTAGGGCTGCATCGGCCATCGCTCCCCGTCGGCTAGCTCGACCTCCAGATAGACCGGTCGGGTCATCCGCTGGATCATCGGTCCGTTGAGCACCGCGCTGGTGATCCCACGGGCCAAGGTCTTGGCCGCTGTCCAGGGGGAAGGCTCCCCGGCGGCATAGTACTCTTCCAGGTATGTGGAGATTACCCCGGTCCCCCAGAGAAAGCCTAGCTTGCCCTCGATATTCATGGTCCGTTGCTCCACCACGGGAAGGCGCGGGGTAGCAAGGTAGCGACGCACCAGCCGGTCCAGCAGCCCCTCCGGCTGACCTCGGGGTAGCCCCAGGGAGTTGGCTACGGTGTTCATCGTCCCTCCTCGCAGAAAGGCGACGGTGGGGAGAGGATCCTCTCCGTAGACCTCGTGGAACCGGGTGAGGGTCACGTAATTCGTCCCGTCACCTCCGGCGATTCCGAGCACATCGATGTTCTGGCGGTGGAAATCCTCTGCGGTACGGGTCAGCTCGTCGAGGGAGCGGGGCATGGCAACGACCCCTTGGTCCCCAAGGCGGCGGGCCAAGCGGGCAGCGGTGGTGGGGTCGCGGCGGTTGGCTCCGGCGCGGGGGTTGATGACAAGACCGATCCCAGACATGAGCACCTCAATCACGAGTACCGCAGCAGCGGCGCAACTCCGTTACCATGGCGCCATGCAACGAGCGTGCGATGTCGTCATCCTCGGGGCTGGCCACAACGGGCTGGTCGCTGCAACCCTCTTGGCTCGGGCTGGCCGGCGTGTGCTAGTCCTCGAAGAAAAGCCGGTGATCGGGGGGGCTGCCCGCACCGAGCGTCCCTTCCTGAGGGCTCCGGGCTTGGGCACCTCTACCGGTGCCTACTTGCTGGGCCTAGTGCCCCCGGAATTGCTGGAGACAATGGGGGTTGACCTGCCCCTGATCCGGCGTGATCCTCACTATTTTCTCCCTACCACTGGCAACCGTTTTCTCCTCTTCGGGTCTGATCAGGCGGCGATGCAGCGCCAGTTTCTGGAGCATTTCTCCTCCCAGGACTGGGAGGCTTACCTGGCGCTCCAGGAGGAAATTGCCCAGCTTCGAGAGGACATCGCTCCTACCTGGTTGCAAGAGCCCCTCTCGATTGAAGAAACTGCGGAGCGTTACGTTCGCACCGCACTGCGTAAAACCTTCGTCAGTCTTTGTCGGGGCTCGGTTGGTGCCTACCTAGAGCGATTCGGCTTCCGAAGCGACTTGGTCAAGGCGATGTATGCCGTGACCGACGGCTTCTCTGGCCTCCATGGAACTTGGGATACCCCTGGAACAGGGATGAATTTCCTAATCCACAACCTCTGCAGGCTCCCGGGGGCGGGTGGTACCTGGATGATCGTTCGGGGAGGTATGGGGGAGGTCACCCGACGCTTCGCTGAGGCGGCACAGAACGCCGGGGCAACCATAGAAGTAGGGCGGGGTGTTGTGGAGATCCGGGTGGAGCGCGGGGTGACCCGAGGGGTACGGCTCGCGGACGGGGAAGAGATCCAAGCACCGGTGGTGGTGTGCAACGCAGATCCCTTCCGTATGCGAGCGTTGGTGGGGGAGGATCAGCTCCCCCGAGAGTACAACGAACGGCTCAACAGGATGGAGAAGGATGGAACCACCCTCAAAGTGAACCTAGCCCTGGCGGGGCTCCCCCGGTTCCGCTGTCTGCCGGAAGATCGAGGCCAGCATGGGGCAACCATCCACCTGCTTCCTGAGGAGGGGGAGGTGATAGCCTCCCTAACATCTTCCTACCAAGCGGTCTGCGAGGGCAAGCTGCCTGAGTTTCCCACCATCGAGTGGTACATCCACACCACGGTCGACCCCTCCTTGCAGGATACGGAAGGGCACCACAACTCCGCGCTCTTTGTCCAGTGGGTCCCCTACCAGCTTGCTGGGACAACCTGGGAGGCCCAAGAAGAGCGATATGTACGCCACCTC
>JANWXX010000216.1 GCA_025057345.1 Polyangiaceae bacterium
GCTGAACTCGCTGCCAAAACCGGTGGAGGTCCTCTCTCTTGCCTCCTCCAGGATCGCTGCGACGCCGCCGGTCCTGGTGCCACACGCCTGGTTGAAGGCCTCATCGCCACTGCCAAGGAACCTCCTTCCGAGGTTGCCGAGCGGGAGGCCTATGAGCGCCTCGCTGACCTAGATGAGCATGGCCGCCACGACCCTGGCGCTGCTCTCCAGTGGCACCAAGCCCTTCTGGAGCGCTTCCCCAGTTGGCTCCCCAGTTTGCGCTACCTCGAACACCGCTACACTTCCGAAGGCCGCGAGGAGGAGCTCGAAGCCATCCACGCCGCCCTTGCTGCAGCCCTCAAGGGGCCCGAGGCATCTGCCCACGCTCAGGTAGCTTCTCGCCTCCGCCTGCGGCACTCTCCTTGGGAATCCACCCGCGATCTGGTCGAACTGGCTCTCCGCCAGGATGCCCCCACCATCTGGGCTCTTCGCCAGGGTCAGGCTCACGCCAGAATCGCCGGGGACCACGCTACCACCCTCCGCCTTTCCCTGGCGCTAGCCCAACGGACCAGCTTGCCTGACGAGCGGACCACCCTACTCCTCCGAGCAGCAGAGGCAGCCTTGGGTCTACAGGATATTACTGCCTCCATCTCCCACCTGCGAGCGGCGCTAGAGGTAACCCCCGGACACTTGGTCGCACGAACCCTGCTCGCCGAGCTTCTAGAGCGCACCGGCGAGGCTGCCGAGGCTGCCGAGGCGCTCGCTGAAGCCGCCCGAGCGCACCAGCAGGCTGCACACCAAGCACCGCTTTGGTACCGAGCAGCTCTCCTCTGGCTCGACAAGACCGAGCAGAAGGACAAGGGTGTAGCAGCATTGGAAGCTGCTGCTGCCTGTGATCTTAACTTGGGCGACACGTTCGACCGACTCCGAGTGCTTTTGGCAGAGCGGGGGGAGGGGGCCAAGCTGGCGACACTGCTCCAGCGACGCCTGGAGACGGAGGAATCCCCAGAGCGACGTATCGAGCTAGAAGTCGCCCTGGGGCGAGCCCTCACCGAGCTGGGGGACCGACAAGCAGCCAAGCAGGCACTGGCAGCGGCCCTCGACAGCAGCCCTGACCATGTGGAAGCGCTACGGGCTTTCGTCGATCTATGCGCTGCCGAAGGTGACTGGGAGAGCGCCGAGCAAGCACTCCTTCGGCTGGGTCGGCTGCTGACCGAGCCGGCTGACCAGGCTAGGCTCTATACCCAGCTCGGCGATATCTATCGCCTGCATTTGCCTAACCCGGAGCGGGCCGAGGTAGCCTACCAGGAAGTCCTCAAGCGGGATCCAGCAAGCATCGCTGCCCGAGAGCGGCTGGTGAAGCTCTACACCGCGCAGGGCAACACTCAGCGAGCTCTGGAGATCCAGAACGAACTCCTCGCGTCTGCGTCGACTAGCCCAGCAGACAAACGTCAGCGGACCATCGAACTTGCGCAGATCTACGAGGAAGTACTCGGAGATGTAAAGAAGGCAGAGCAAATTCTGGATGCGCTCCGCAAGGAATTCCCCCACGAGACTCAGGCGCTCCGGGCCCTTGCTGAGTTCCATCTGCGACACAACCACGGCTCAGCAGCCAATGTGCTCCTTGATCGGGCGGCTGCGGATGCCCGCCGTGCACTGGCCACGGGGCGCTTCGAGCTCCACTTCTTTTCCAATCTAGCTGCAGTCTCCGAACTTCGGGGGCAGAGTGAGGCCGCTGCTGTCGCTAATGGTACCGTGGCTACCCTCGACGGGCGCTCCTGCCAAGTTCAGGGGCTTGGGTTGCGAGGTGCTAGCCCAGATTTTGATGACCTGATCGCTCCGGAGATCTTCACCCCAGCCTTCCGCTCGCTGATCCTCCGATCGGCAGCACTCTTGGATGCAGCCTCCGTTGTGGATCTCAAGGCTCTTCGGGCCACTCCGTTGCCCCCTACAGCCCAGAACATCGAGGAACGTATCTATGAGCTAGCTCGCGCCTTTGACCTCCACGACCTGCAGCTCTACACAGCTCCCACGGTCCCCTCTGCTTGTCTCCCCATCACCCTTTCGCCACCCACCCTCGTGCTAGGGGCCGCTCTCCTCTCCGAGCAAAACGAGGCCGTCCGAACCTTCCTCGTACTCCGAGCACTCAAGTGCATCCAGGCTGGAGTTGCGGTCTTCTGCCGTACTGCACCTATCGATCTCTGGCCCATGACTGCAGCCTTCCTCCAGCTCCACTCCCCTAGCTGGAACCCTCAGGGTGTCGACGCCAATAAGTTCCGTGACTTCAAGGGACGCCTACAGAGAGTGGCCCCCCCCACCATCCCCCCAAACCTCGCTCCCCTCGCTGGTGAGGTGACCGGCTCCCTCGGCAACCGCGCCAGCACCTTGCAGACCATGGCCAACGCATGGGGCTCTCGTACTGCGCTCCTGATCCTAGGCGATACCTCCGTAGCCCTGGATGCCATCGCCTGGGCCTCAGGCCAGACCAGCGGTGCCCCAACCACCAACCCCGACCGAATGAAATGGATCGGAAGGAATGCAGAAGCTCGTGACCTGATCGTCTTCAGCGTGAGCGATGCCTACATCGAGGCCCGCACCCGCTAACCCCTCGAACCCTCTCAAGCACTCCCGCGGGAGGCTCCCGTGAAGGCGAAGGGGGAAGCTCCCATGCTCCGATAGGCAGCATCCCAGAGCGCGCTGGCCTTATGCGTCCGGAGCAACGCAGAGGAAAAATTGACAGGTAGCCATGCTCCCCGCTGGATCTCCCCTTCCAGTTGCCCGGGACCCCACCCCGCATAACCCAGGAACAGGTGAAAAAACTGAGGCCCCTCCCCCCGGGCCACCGCCTCAATGGCCGCTCGTGCTCCAGTGGCAGCGAAGTTCTCTCCCAGCTCGTGCTCTCCTTCGTAGCGTGGCAGCTTGGGCTCTCGCTCAAAGACCACCCACACCGAGCCCATCATCACCGGCCCGCCAATTCGAGCAGGAGCAGTATACGAGGGTGTTGTAGGAAGCTCCACTCCTGGAGGCACCAGCGATGCTTCCCCAAGAATACGTCGTACCGGAAGTACTTCCCGACCGTTGAGAACCCATCCAAGAGCCCCACCCCTGTCGTGGTGCCCTAGGAGCACCACAGTACGCTCAAAATTGGGGTCGCCTAGCCGAGGTGCGGCCAGAAGAAAGCCCGGTGCAAGGGAGGAGGTAGCCATCCCCTTCAACCTAGGTGCCCAGGGCCGCTGCCGCCACCCCTGGATTGCTCTGGCAACAAGAGCTCAGTACCCATAGCGGATCCGATACGGCAAGCAGGCACCGCTCATCGTCGTATCGATACGAACCAGCACCTCGGCAGAGTCATTGCTACCGGTGCAGCTGAGCTCCGGGGTGAGGTTGCCGTCGCTGGTGCAGCATCCGGGGCCGAAGGGGTTGCTACTGGGCGCATCGCCGCCGTTACACTGTACCTGTTGCCCTGCAGTGGTCATACCGTTCTTGCACTTGAAGTATGCACAAACACGAATTCCCGAGTTGCCCTGGAAGCGGAAGGTGGGCCCCAGTGGGCACTGGTTGGTGTCAAGGAAATCGGCTCGGAAAAAGTCCTGATCGCTGGAGGATGCTAGGGCCCTCGTAATCACCAAGTTGTCCTGGAACGAGCAGTCATCCTGCGACGCCAGCACCTTAACTTCCTGAAGGCCGTTGTTGGGCTCGTGGAGGTCTGCCTTACAGAGATCCACCCCCGAGAACAACGGCTCCGAGCAGATCCCTACCACCCCCTTGCCCGGTCCCAGGATCTTCTGCTTATCGCAGATACCCCCGTTGCAGTCCCCGTCGTCGCAACAATAGGCCTGGCACTGCCCTTGGATGCACGTGAACCCAGACTGGCAGTAATTGCTGTCGTTCTGCCCACATACCGAGCACAAGCTCTGGGTGTTCCCGCTCTCATACATAGCAGATAAAACCGCTGTTGTTGTCGTTGATGTCGCACGCTGAGCCCAAGCCAATACACCCACCGTTGGTGATCGGGTTGCAGAGGAAGCCGTTATTTCCAAGAGTCACGCAAGACCCACCCGAGGCTACCGGCTGGCTCACCGAGCACACCGGAGGCCCTCCGTTCCCTTGAAAACACTCTGCCTTGCAGTTCGCGTTCATGCAGATTCGCAGCGCTTGGACTTGGGAGTCGTTCGCACAGTTCTGGCCGGTCACGTCCCCTAGCAGGCAAGCCTTGCAGTTAGCTCCGCAGGCTGCCGCCTCCGCACAACAGGATTTCTCTAGGCACCCCCCGCACTCCTTCGTAAAGCCACTCCCGCAGGATACCGCTGCCCCTCCGGCCCCGGCTCCTCCGCTAGCCCCAGCCTGGCTGCCCCCCGAACCTGCATCGCTGCCACCTTGCCCTGCATCGCTTCCTCCATTCGCCGCATTCGAGCCACCAGTTCCCTCGTTGTTGCCGCCTGTTCCTCCGTTGCTGCCGCCGAATCCGCCATCGGATCCGCTAGCTCCCCCGTCGTTGCCGCCCAATCCAGCGGATGCACCCCCACTGCCTCCAGTAGAGCCGCCCGATCCGGCGAAGGTGCCTCCCGATCCTGCCTCGCTACCACCGGCTCCTGCCGAAGTGCCTCCGCCCCCAGCATCGCCTCCGCTACTTCCTCCGGCCCCTGGCGTGCCCCCCGTGGAACCTCCCTTCCCGGAAGAGCCGCCCCCCTGGCCTCCGCCGGATGCCCCTGACGAGGCACTCTGGCCTGCAGTGCTTCCTCCCGCACCGTTGATACCTGGTGCAGACAGCTTTTCCAAGCCGCTCTCGTCCGTACCGCAAGCATTGAGGAGGAGGAAAGAAAGAAGGTATGGGATCCGACGGATCTGCATCAGGTGCTCCGGGAAAGAGGAGGAGATGCATTGTACCGTCCTTTTCGCCCTTGTTAGCGACGGAAGTGCCCCCTTCCCTCAGGGAGCGGGGGGCGCTAGTCGAGAGGTCATGCACCCGTTGACGGAGAACATTCTTAGGAGCGACGTACGGGCCACAGCCCGGGCTTGCCGACTCTGCGATGACCGGGTGCCTGGCTACCTTGACTTGCTCCGTGAGCTTTTTCCTCACACCGGTCGAGCCTTCCTCGTCGGGGTAACAGGGAACCCTGGTGCGGGAAAGAGCACAGTAGTGGACCGGATGATCGAGCAGCTCCGCAAGGCGGGGAAACGGGTAGCTGTGGTGGCCGTGGACCCGACCAGCCCTTACTCCGGCGGGGCCATCCTAGGGGATCGAATTCGTATGCAGCGCCACTTCGAGGATCCAGAGGTATTCATCCGCAGCGTGGCCACACGGGGGGCGCTCGGGGGGCTCTCCCGATCCACCTGGGACGTGGTCAATGTGCTGGACGCTTGGGGGGCGGATGTCGTCCTCATCGAAACCGTGGGGGTGGGGCAAGACGAGCTGGAGATCACCCGCACAGCCCACAGCACGGTGGTGGTGGTAGCTCCAGGGCTGGGAGACGACGTACAGGCCAACAAGGCAGGCTTGATGGAGTGCGCTGACGTATTTGTCGTCAACAAGGCGGATCGTGATGGCGCCGACGGAACTGTCCGCGACCTGGAGTTGATGATCGCCCTGGGGGGGGAGGTAGTCGCCGCCGGTGCCCACAGTCGAGGCCACGCGGCTGGACACCTTGACCTGGCCCGACAAGAGGTTCGGTTCAGCGAGGGGGCCTGGATCCCCCCCATTGTGCGCTGTGTGGCCACCCGCAATCAGGGGATCGACGATCTGCTGGTCCGTTTGGATGAGCACCGTGCCTGGCTCACGAGCCCTCGAGGACAACAGCGCCTCGCCCAGCGCCAGCAGGAGCAACTCCGGGGATTCTTGCGAGAAACCTTGGTGGACGAAGCCACTGCAGCTCTGGGCCGGCGAATCGACGAGGCCGCAGCTCGGGTGCTTCGCCGGGAGGTGGATCCGTACACCGCCAGTGAAGAGTTGGTCGCTGCCTTCCGTCGCGGATAATCTGGGGAGAGCTTGGCCCAGAGAAGGGTCGAGACGATAAGATTTCCCCAAGGCATGGGTCGGCGGCGAGATAGCGTTCCGGTTCGCTTGCCGGGTGACCTGTGGCGCTCCCGGAGGGGGCACGACGGCCCCCCAGAGACGGCCACGCTGCGCCTCGCGGTCAGCCGCAAAGGTCTCGGCTTGGAGCTAGGGAACCCAGTTCGACTGGGGCCAGGGCTCCGCGTGGACGAGGTGATTACCTCCTTGCCTCACCTCCGCTTTCCTATCGATCTATCCGGTGGTGTTCCCCGCTTCCGTCATTGTCGTGGGCGGCTGGAACGGCTGATCCTAACCCTCCCTCGAGCTGAGCTAGAAGCCTGGGCCTCTCTGACGCTTACCCATGTCCTGGGGGAAGGCACCCCCTCCTTCACCGTTGTTCCCATCGAAGGGGGCCTCTCCTTGGGCCTCTCCCTGGAGCACCGCGCCCTTGCTTGGGAGCTGGCCTGGGTTCCCCTTGGTCGAGATCTCTGCCTGGTCACCCGGGAGGCCCGCGCTCTCGGCGTCGAGGCCCCTGCCCTCTCCCTGGCGCTCCTGGCCTCCGAACGACTGCTGGCTGGGCAGGCCCACCGCTCCGGGGCCTTGTTCCGTATCGAAGACGCTCCCCGGGTCCTGCTCCGGGAGATCTTCCCTCCTGCGGGGGCTAGGCTCCCAACCTCCGAGGGGGTGGTCTGGAGCCGCGCCGAAACCCGACCTGACGCCTTGCGCCTGGTGGCGGAGCAGGGCGGTCTACCACTGGAGGTCAGCCCCGCGGCCATCCGGGCACTGGAGGTGGTGGAATTGCTCCGAGACGGTGACGAAGCCCTGGTTCAGGGCGATCTGGAAGCCGCCCGCGACGTGTACCTTCGGGTTTTGGAGCGCGCCCCCCGTCAGCGGGAGATTGCGTTGCGTTTGGCGGATCTGGATCGAGCCGCCGGTGGGCGCACCGAGGCCGCTCTCTCCACCTTGGTATCCGCACTGCCCGCGGTGGACGCCGGGCCCCTGGGAGGTATCCTACTTGCAGCAGTCGCGGACCGGGAGGGTGCCCGCGTTGCTTTCGAGCGCGCTGCCGCCTCTGAGCCCCATCCAGCTCTGGCCGCCCTCTGTCTGGTAGAGGCTGCCGCTCTAGTGGATTCCCCCGGAGAGCGTGCCTCCTTGCTCTCGGCCGCCGTGGTTCGCTCCCCCTTGCTCCAGGTCGCCCGCTGGCGTCGCCTGGAGGCCCTCCTCACCCTGGGCGATGCTCGTGGCGCTCTCGCTGATGCCGAGCACTTGGAGGCGTCTGCTCGGGGTACCGCAGCACGGGTTGAAGTACTGCTCCGCGCGGCGCGTTTGATGCTCAGACAGGGCATGGGGGCCCAGGCACTCTCCCTCTACGAGCGAGCGCTCCGAGCTCGTCCCACGAGCGAAGATAGCCTCCTAGGGCTGGCGGAGGCCCTCTTCCACATCGGCGAGGCCACCCGTGCTGCGGAGGTGCTTGGCCGCGCTATTGCCCTAGCCGAGGCCCAGGGGCGCTTGAATCCTCGCGCCATCTTGCTACTCGCCCGGGTGCTAGCAGAGGGCCTCGGCGATCATCCTCTGGCCATCGCTCGGGCGCGAACCATTCCCCCCGGCAGCCCGGAGGCTCCGGCGGCCCGATTCCTGGAAGCCCGTTCCCTCGCTCGTCTAGGAGATCGCACGGGTGCTTCGCTGGCCTACGCTTCCCTCCGTGAGGCGGTGGAGCACGGCCGGGCACAGGAGGCTGGGGAGGCCGCCACCTGGTTGGCAGAGGCTGCCCGCTTCGAAGAAGAGGAGCGAGGAGAGCTGGCCGCTGCCAAGCGACACCTAGGGGTAGCCTTGCGGCTCCGCCCCCGGGATCCCACCCTACTCGCCGCCTTCCGCCGAGTAGCAGAGGCTCATGAACGGGAGCTGGAAATGCTCCGGACCGTCACTCCGGTGCTAACTCCGGTGGTTCCTTCATCAACCTTGGTGGCGCCGGAGCCCCTACCCACGGAACCCCCCCCCCGCAAGAAGGTGGCCACCTTTATGCAGAGGCCGGGGCCCCTACCCACGGAACCCCCACCGACCCAGGTGACAC
>JANWXX010000217.1 GCA_025057345.1 Polyangiaceae bacterium
GGGATGCCGCCGGAGCACCTCACGAATCAATACCTCTTGGGTCCAGGCTCGGCGCTCTGTGACCACGGTCGAGGCGGAAACCACTTGTGCTGCCTCCACCTCCTGCACCAAGCTCCCCCGTGGCACTTCCACTTGCCCCGGAAGTGAGCACCCTGTCATACCAAGCAACCCAAACACAACTCTCCTCCCTCGGCCCGCCAAGGAGAGGGGACTTCGGGGGTAAACTCCCCCTATTTTTTTGGAAGACATGACACAACCTCGTGTCGAGAAACCCTTGTTCGCCGTGGAGGATGCAGCAGGGCTTCAGGACAAAAGGCGAGCGAGGTAAGCAAGGCAACGAGATGTGGAGGGTGGAGGCGGTCCGGCATGAGTGGGAGGCTCACCTGGGGGCAGCGCTGGAGGTGGGGCAACCAAGACCAGCGGCACCAGGAAGCTCGACCACGAGAGCAGAGCAGCCGTAGAGTCCGGGAAGGGGAGGGGAGAGGTGGGAGGAGAGAGGCCGTCACTGTCCCCGGTGGGCGCGAGCCACCGCATTCGCATCAGAACCAATGATCCAGAGCACATCCCCGCCGCCTCAATCCATGCTGGTAACCGGAATGGCTGCACTACCAGTGGCCTGCTTGGCACGCTCATGAGCGGAGGGGTTCTGATCGATATCAATGTAATCGAAAGGAATTCGCTGGTCACGAAGCCCCTGCTGAAGCCGCTTGTAGGGATCACACCACTCGGCTCCGTAGACGATGACTGCTCCCTGGTAGCCAGAAGGAAGGCGGCGATAGGAGCCCCAGTCAGGATGCAACGTTGCCTGGGTCGATAGAGGTAGCAGAGAGAGAGCCCCGAGAATGTGGGTGAAGAAGCGCCGACGCCGGAGCATGAAGCGAACATAACATGCTCCGGCGTGGAGAGGATCGATGCGGAGAGGGAGGGATTCGAACCCTCGGAGGTGGATTAGACCTCGCGCGCTTAGCAAGCGCGTGCCTTCGACCACTCGGCCACCTCTCCGGTATGAGGTGAAGCGGGCTCATAACACCCTACCGCAGCAGGGTGCAACCGTTTTCGCCTTCAGAGGGGCCCAGAGAGGACCATGTAGACCTTACCGCCCTCGTAGGCCTCGGCGCTGCCGCCCCGGGCATAGCCCAAGCGCATCGTAGGAGAGAAGAAGTAGCTAAAGGTCAAGTCCACCAGCAGCTCGGCGCCATACCCCGTGTGGAACTGCTCCCGCCAGCGGCGAAGGTTCAGATCATCGAAGGCGCCGCCATAGTCGAGGAAAGGCTGGGCCGACAGCCGGTTGAGGAAAATGGGAAGCGTGGAAATGCCCCGCTCCGGATGCCACAGGGGGAAGCGATACTCTGCCGTGACCAGATGGAACTGACGCCCCGCATAGGCTCCAGGCGGATAACCTCGCAGCAGGAACCCTCCCTGAAAGAGGTTGGGGGTCAAGCCATCCAACAGCGGCAGGTCCACGTAACCGCCTACGAAATACGTCCCCCGAAACCCCAGGTTGCCGGTGGAGAGCCCGTTGCGCAGCGTTGTATGCAACGAGTGGTCGGGGTGCCAGGGCATCTGTGTCACCCGCTGCACCACCGAGTTGAAGGTCGCAATGCTGTAGTCTGAGCCGGTCTCCCGGGAGGCTACGTCCGCGCTCAACCCAAGGTAGAGGCCTCGTGCAGGCCCCACCGAGTAGAGGTAGCGCTCCTGGTTGCTGTAAGCGAATCCGAGGCGCACCACCGAAAGTAGCCTCTGGGACGAGGGCAAGATGGTGGTAAGGCTTTGGGGATCCAGATCCCGACGCAGTGGCAACCGCGCATCGTAAGTCGTCGCCGCGTAGCTCGCTGAAAAAGAGAACCAGTCGAAAGCCCTCGGATGAACGGTGCTGATCGTAGAGAAAATCCCAAAGGAATCTTCTGGATAGGTGGGGTTGGTGTCATTGATGCGCACCTGCTGCGCCAATCCTAGGGCCCGAAATATCGTCAGAGAGACATCGAAAGGGAGCCGCCCATAGGTATAAGTGAGGGAGAACTGAGGCTCCGACTGCGCAGCACTGACCGCCAGGTTGGCCAGAATCCCATGGAAGCCTGCTGCATCCTGCCCTCCCGTCGTCAACGTCAGCGTCTGCCCGAAGGTTCCCGGGCCATACTGGAAGCTGTAGGCAAAGGGCCGGAGCGTCGGCCAAGGGTTGTAGGGCCGCTTCGGCCAGCTCCGGCGTGGCACCCTGGGCCTGGGTGCCGGACGGTCATCCTGGTACTCCAGCGCAGGTGTCCATTGAGAGCGATCCAGCTCCATCCCGAACAGATCGAAGCCATCGGAGGTATACCCTACATAGAGCAGTGTTTTCCCATCCGGTGCTACCTCCGGCATGAATGCCCCGGTGCGCACGTTGGTCACCTGCCACTGCTTCCCCGTCTCTAGATCGTGGGCATAGATGTTGTGAATCCCCGTGCGATCCGACGAGAAAAACAGGGTCTTTCCGTCCGGCCCCCAAGAAGGTTGGAGATCCATCGCCCGATCCCGGTTCAGCTCCACAAACGTCCGCGATGCCACGTCCGCGATCCGTATGTCCCGGTAGCCTCCCCTCGACCACGACGAGTAGGCGATCTTCCGCCCATCTGGCCCGTAACGCGGTGTATATGCTTGCTGGTAGCGCTCCGCAGGAATCAGAACCCGCGCCTCCCCTAGCGTCCCATCCGCCCCCACCTCCGCTACGGCTAGATACTGCGTCCCCCTCCGGTTCAGTCCAAAGGTGAGCTGCCTTCCGTCAAAGCGCACGTCCGGATCGATCGCCCGCTGCCCCTGGCTCAACCTCACTCGCTCCGGCTCGTCTCCCTCCGGCGATGCCTTCCCCGCCCCCAGCCGAAACAGGTCCGAGTAGCTATACACCAACCGGTGTGGCTCGATAGACGAGAAGAACAACGTGCCATCTCGGGCAAAGGAAGCACTCCCCTCACCCACCGTCCGGATCCACAGATCCCGATCAGACTCCCACGCTTCCCGGGCAGACGGAACGAACATCCGATAAAACCCCGGTCGGTGGTGCCCATCCTCCAGGTAGTAGAGAACTTCCGAAACCCCTGGCCATCTCCGTACAGCCTCAGGAACCCACCGGGGACGACCTACGGTCCGCCCGTGGTGAGTTAGGCGGATCCCCTCTCGAATCCCTCCGGGTGACGCCGCCACCCGATCCATCTGTCCCCGGTAGAGCCTCTCCAGATGCTCCTTCCAGCCCTCGTAGAGTTCTTCGTAGGTGCGTCCCGTAGCTCGACGAATGCTCCGGTTGATACCAAAAGGGATCGGCTGCTTCCCATAGTCAGCGGCAACGGTTCGCATCGCATGCTCACCGTAGGTTCGGTGAATCCAAGTCAGGAACCGGGAGCCGTAGAGGTACCAGAAGTTCCCCATGGGCCATCGCCGAGGCCCATGGGAGATCTGGTCCAACCCCGCCATCTTGCCCTCCAACACATTGGCTCGAAGGTACATGTCGAAGACAGACGACCGATTCCTCCCACCGCTGGTGTGCTCTGACTCGTGGAGCACCGCCAATCCTTCGATAATCCACCTCGGCTGAAGCTGGTTCGGTGCCAGACTCTTCCCCAGCACCACGTTCAGCAGTGCTGGTAGCCCACGGATGTTGTCGATGTGAAGGATGTGCGTGTACTCGTGTGTCGTCAGCTCCAGCAGCCAATCATCGTAGTCTGCCAACGGTGACATGTCGTCCGGCGCCGTGGCAAACAGCCGTACCACGTTGTAGGGAAGCGCTGAGGCAGACCCATTTGCGGCCTCAGTCCCGTCGGTTAGTACCACATGGGTCACCTCTCGGGGTTGGTGCCCCAGCGCCGGAACCAGCCGGTCGTGCACATCTTCCATTATGTCCGCCACGTCTTCCGCCAACGGCTCCAGCGTGCGCGGGTAATGGACACGAAAATGGGTCGTCTCCAGGGTGAAATACTCCTGGAACGGGTCATGGATGGCCTCAGCCCTCGTCGGGCTCATCAAGAGCGCTAGCACCAGCGCCAGCGCTCCCGAATGCTTCCCCATTAGAGATCGTCGTAAAAGAGCGGCTCCCGGTTGCGAACGTATCGGTAGACAAGTTGCTTAGCTTCAGCACTGAGCTGGGTCAGCTTCGCACCAAACCCGGGAGACTCTCCCGAGTTGCTGTCACGGATCCAAGCGACCACCCCCATCGACTCGAATTCAAACCCCCCTGGAAGCATCACCCGAAGTGCCACGCCGGTCCCCACCGGAGGCACTTTGCTATAGGTCGCCACAAATAGCCCACCGTGCTCAATAACGTCATTGCCCGAGAGCCCCTTGTAGAAGTTGGTCGGGCTGTTGATCCCCAGTGCAACCTCAAAGCGCGTCGAGGCCGTGGACGAGGGACGTGCCGGGGGAGGGGCCGGTACCACCGGTGCCGAAGCGAAGGGATCGCTGATCGCCGCAGGGGCCGAGCGCTCCGGAGCCAGCGGGGCCGGAGCTGCTACTGGCGGAGCGGGCGCAGGAACTTCTACTGGAGCAGGGGCTGGCGCACCCGTAACCACCGGAGGAACATAGGCCGGAGCTGCCGGAACGGGAGGCGGAGCATGGGTTGGGACTACCGGAGCCACCGGGGCGGTCTGCAGCTCAGCAGTCCCGCCCAAAGCCGGTGGGGAAGCTGCCGCAGGAACAGGAACCACGGGAGCGGGGGCTGTAGGGGCGGAGGCCGAGGGTGCAGACTCGCTAGCCTTGACCAACCCAAAGATCAACCCAAGGGAGGAAGCAACCGCTTCAGTCGCACTCGCGACCGCAGGGTGGTTGAGATTGGCTTGGGTTTGGAGCATCCCCAAGGCTTTGCGCACATAGTCCCGGGCGGCTCCGATGGTAGTAAGCTGATCGCTTCGCTCAATGGCATGGAGAGAACCCATGGCCATGGCCACAGGCTCGGCCACATCCAGGAGCGGAGGAGGAACCGAAGGATCCGACTGGAGCACACTGAGAGCGCGGGCGAGGGTCTCACGGGCTTGCTTTGCCTGGGTGACGAAATCGGACATGGGTTCTCCACGAATAGGGTCTTCCGAAACTCTATGTTAGAGGACGCTAACACCATTCTCACCAGCACGAACAGACGCCGACGCAACAAGCGCTGCCAGCCCGGCACGGTTCAGGGGTTCCCCGTCTACCTCACCCCGAATCAAGGCCAGCGCACCGTCGGCAGCTCGCACTACTGCGACCCCATCGACCACAGCCGCCTCTCCGGGAAGCAGCACCCGTGGATAGCTCAGTGCCGGGCGGGCCTCCAGTACAGTGACTAGGTGGTCTTCCAGCACGAAGAAAGCCCCTGGCGTTGGAGCTAGGGCCCGAACTCGCCTTACCAGCCGTTCCACCGGCCAGCGAAAATCCAGCTCAGCCATCCTATCGTCTGGCACAGGAGCCTCGGTAGCAGCACCTTCGTCTTGGATCTGCTCCGCCGGTGGTCTTCCTTGGGCAAAATCTCCCACAACCTCCCGGAGTAGCTTCAGGGAGGGACGATCCAGGGCTCGAGCAAGCTGCCAGGCATTCCACCCAGGATCGAGGGGCAGCGTGCGTTGTCCCAAAATTGCCCCAGTGTCGTACGTGGCAGCAATCCGATGGGCGGTTACTCCAACCACCTCGTCCCCTGCGTCGATAGCCCAAAAGTATGGGTCTGGCCCTCGATGTCTGGGCAGCAATGAAGGGTGAACCCCTACACCCCCCAATGGACAGATCTCCACCAGCTTCATCGGAAGCCGGGTCGTCCAAAACCAGCTCACTAGCAGCTCCGCTCCGCTCCCCCGGACCCGCTCCTCTAGCACTGGATCATCGGCTCGGGGGCGCTCCAGTAGTCGGGTTCCAAAGCGACACCGAGCTCGCCTCAGCCCTACCGCATCCAACCGGGACAGTGCCACCAGCACGAGTTCATGCCCGTCGTGATCCAAGAGGAGTGCTCCCAACGGCAGCCCAAAGTAAGCAATCTTCACAGGAGACCCCTCACAGTTCTATAGGACCGTGCCCCCGCTCTAGGAGCTGGAGCACAAGCTGCGCCTCTTGTGTCGCCTCGTACTCGGGCCGGGAGCGTAGGAATGCCTCCAAATAGCGCCGAGCCTCAGAGCGTTGCCCCAGGGCAGCATAGGCCATCCCGAGGGCATGCAGTGCATCAGGATCATCCTTACGCAAAGCCAGAGTAGCCTTTCCCTCGGTGATGGCCCCGCGGTAATCCCGCAACCGTCGGAGCACTTGGGCTAGGGAACCGCGAGCCCCTATGTATCCAGGGGCAATCTTGACCGCTGCCCGGAAAGCATCCCTCGCTTCCTCCAGCTGACCGAGCTCGTAAAAGGCTATCCCCATAAAGTAGTAAACGTAAGGGTTTTTACGGTCAACTCGGACCACATCCCGTAGCAGGTAGAGCGCCTGGTGGAATTGCCCCTCCTGGAGCACCTCCGCCACCTCCTCGACAGCCTCCCAATGAGCCCGATCTAGTTGTTCTTCCGGCGTCAGCGCCATGGCTCTCTCTCTAGCACACCTGCACGACCCACCTCGCCCCACTCGCGCAAAGAGTTCATCCCCTGGCGAGCTATCTGCATCGCCTACCCTTACTCTACCTATCCTCTGGCAAGATTCCTCTTGTCACATTCTGGGCATGTACGTTGCCTATACTCTTGGTCATGCTCACAGCGGAAGAAATCACCGAATTCCAAAAGCTCGTTGCACGCATCGCTTTGGCGCTGGAACAAACTCCCCACCATAACGAACTTCGCTACGCTTACCGACTTGCAGCCTCTTATGCCCTCTCACTCCAGGATCAGCTCACCGAGATCGCCCGGCTTCAGGGCAACCAGGTCGTGTGCTCCCCCCTGAGTATGGCATCCTGAGCACAGTCAGGGTTGTCATCAAGCAGCTTCCTCGGCATGCCAAGATCATGGAAAAGATCCTCATCAACGGCGTAGCGGGGCTACGGGCCCTCGCAGGCAAGGAGGTCGGCGTTTCCTCCTGGAAGACCATGGAACTGAGCCGGATTCGGGCGTTTGCGGATGCCACCGACGACCACCAGTGGATCCATGTGGACGAGGAGCGAGCCGCCCGGGAGAGCCCCTTTGGCAAGCCCATTGCCCACGGCTATCTCTCTCTTTCCCTGGTCGCCGGGCTGTTCTTCGAGCTGCTGGAGCTTCGAGGCTTCGCCTTGGTGATCAACTATGGCACCAACAAAGTCCGCTTCCCAAGCCCGCTCCGAGTGGGCGACCGCTTCCGGCTGGCGATGAAGCTAGGGGAGGTCAAGGAGGTCGGAGAAGGCTGGATCGAAGCCACCTTCCAGGCCACCCTCGAAATCGAGGGCCAGGGCAAGCCTGCCTGCGCTGCTGAGTGTATCTACCGCTTCAAGGCGGCCTAATGTTTGTGCTGAGCTCTCTTGGTGTCTCAGAACCACATAACTGCGGGAGCCCCCTCAGCAACGAAAAGGTTTCACGGAGGCCCCTCAGTTTGCACCACATCCCGCAACCAGGTATCGACCTTCCAGAGGGTTCGCCAGGATGGAGGAAGTCCCTCCACCTGTGCTTCCACTGTAAACATCAGCCCCCCACTAGGCTCCCCCGGAGCCTGTTCGAAGATCACCTTCACTTTTGACCCTCGTAGCAGGGTCAGCGCCCCCACCCTACGCCACCGTAGCGTGAGTTGAACCTCTCGATCCCCCAACATCACCCGAGGCTCCGGTGGAGGCCACCCGGGCAGCTCCAGTACCAAACCGCCCCCTTGCTGCTCATCCGTCACGAAGAAGGTGCGAGGGTCACCCAAAAGGAGCTTCGCTTTGCCTCTCTCCACCGCCACCACCGCCCCCTGTGCCGCTTCTCTCGCCAGCTCCAACTCCTCCGTCACCTCGCCCCGCCTCGCCTCCACTACCACCCTGCCTGGGTGTGCTGCCCGACCTTGCACCACCGGCATCACCGACCTCCACCGCCGCACCAGCCTCAAACACCGCCCTTCCACTCCGCACCTTGCCTCATCCCGAGCCACCAG
>JANWXX010000218.1 GCA_025057345.1 Polyangiaceae bacterium
GCAGACTACCCTTCGGCGGGCTGGGTCGGAGCGGGAACCACCGGCCTGCCGGAGTGTTCTCGTCCAGGTACTGTTCCTACCCGCTAGCGATCTCCCGGGGGGAGGAGGTGGTAGACGGGAAAGGGTTGCCACCAGGATTTGGTTGGAGCGAGAAAAATCACAGCGCTGGGGGGGGTTAGGGTAAGCTCGGAACGGCTCTCCCCCAGGAGGGTTTGCCAGAAGTACGCCATGGAGATCAAGCTCGCACAACGCCTCAGCCTCGGGCTCAACATTGTAATGACCCCGCAGTTGCAGCAGGCGATACGCTTGCTGCAGCTTTCGCGAATCGAGCTGATTGATGAGGTTCGGCGAGAGCTGGAGTCCAACCCGGTGTTGGCGGATGACGACTCAGATCCGCAAGAGCGCAACGAGGTAGAAGGTTCTGACGGCTATGTGAGGCGCTCTAGCGACCAGGCGATGAGTGACCTGGACAACCACGCGGTGGATCGGGACATCAACGCACGGCGGGAGGAAAAGAAGGTCCAAGAGGTAGACTGGGAGCAGTTCCTGGAGAACCGGACGCTCCAACAACCCACCTATGCGACCCGGAGCGGATTCGAGGAACTGCCCCCCATCGAGCAATCGCTGACCCGGGCAACCAGCCTGGCGGATCACCTCCGGTGGCAGCTCCAGATGTCTGACTTCACCGAGGCCGAGCGAGCCTTCGTTGAGCTTGTCATCTCGAACCTAGACGACAACGGATTCTTGGACCTCAAAGGGTCTTATCAAGAGGAAGCCGAGGAACTCGAAAAGGAGATCGAGCGCTCGCCCGCCTCCAAGTTTGCCGTGCTCAACCTGGGTGTGCTCCAAGAGAAGATGGGGAACCACGAGGGGGCCCGGCGCCAGTTCATCCGGTTTCTGGGAGAAGACTGCGGCGCAGATGAGCGGGCCGTGGTCGAACGGGTGCTCAAGATGGTGCGCCGCTGCAACAGCGGTGTGGACGAGCTCATCCGCGATCTAGTCGCGCTCCCGGACAGCCAAACCTGGGCCCGAGAGCTTCTGCCTAGACTCAAGGCCAAGGACGCTCGGCTCAGGGATCTGCGGGAGGTAGCTGCTCAAGCCCAACGACAAGCCCCGAAGCTCGGAGATGGAGGCAAGCGAGTTCAGTCGCTCCTGGACGCAATGGATGGCTTGCTGCACCTGCAAGTCCCCCCTATGCCCGAGCCCCTGGAAACCCTGTTTCGCAAGGCCATCGCACTTGCCCTGGACGCCAACTTTAGCGAGGCAGCAGCGGTACTGGAGCGGATCCCCGGGCTGGATGTGACCCCCCGGGAACGGGAGCGGGTGCTCCAGTACCTGGCGCGACTGGCAGAGAATCCAGAGCCAGCCGAGAGGCCCACTTCCGCCACTAGCCGGAAGGTGGACGGGGAGGAGGACGAAGGGGAGCTACCAGGAGCGCGGCTTACCATCGAGCAGATGGCGGAGCGAGCGGGGCTCGATCCCGAGGACGCACTGGAGGTTCTACGGCTGGTGCAAAACTTTGATCCGATCGGTGTAGCTTCGAGGGATCTACGAGAGTGTTTGCGGGTCCAGGCAGAGGCATATGGCTATGACGAGCTGGAGCTGGCCATCATCGATCGCCATCTGCCCAATCTGGAAAAGCACAACTATGGAGCCATTGCCCGAGATCTGAAAGTACCTCTGGAGGAGGTGTACGAGGCATGCAAGTGGATCCAGAAACTGGAGAGCCGTCCAGCCCGAAATTTTACCGACACGGACGAGCGCAGCATCGGGATTACACCCGATGTGTACATCGTCAAAGATGGGGATAAGTTCGTAGTGCTGGACAACGATCGGGGGCTCCAGCGGCTCTACGTCAATGAAGCGCTGACCAAGAAGCTCCTCCACGACCCCAACGCCAGGGAGTGGGTTGGGGAGAAATTGAAGAATGCTCAGTGGTTGATCCGCGCTATTGAACAGCGGCGCAAGACGATCATCCGGGTGACTGAGGCCATCGTGGAGCGACAGCGAGAGTTCTTCGAGAAGGGGGTAGCCTATCTCAAGCCGATGATTTTGAGGGATATCGCCGAGGAAGTGCATATGCACGAAAGCACCATCTCTCGGGTGACCACCAACAAATATGCCCATACCCCTCAAGGCCTCTTCGAGCTCAAGTACTTCTTCAACTCGGCGATCAGGCGCGCCGATGAGGAGGACATCGCCTCCGAGAGCGTCAAGCAGGCGATCAAGAGGCTGATCGAGACGGAGGACAAACAGAACCCCCTGTCGGATCAGGCGATTGTAGATCGGCTAGAACAGACCGACGGCATCAAGATCGCCCGCCGAACGGTGGCCAAATACCGAGAGATGATGGGGATTCTGGCTTCCAGTAGGCGCAAGAAGATGTTTTGATAAAGCACCCCCGGCCTGAGGGCTGGGACCATGGCGGCCCCTAGGACCGCCCAGGAGGAATGAGCATGAACATCGCGATCACGTTCCGGCATCTGGAGGTCAGCGAGCCGGTCAAGACGTATGCCAGCGACAAAGTAGCCAAGCTGCAGAAGTTCCTCCGGCAGCCGATACGCGCTAAAATTACCCTCTCGCTGGAGAACAAGCAGCAGCGCTGCGAGGCTGAGCTAAACGCCGGTTCGTCGCACTTCGTGGCCAGTGAAGCCGGTGATGACATGTATGCCTCCATCGACCGAGTCATCGACAAGCTGGAGCGCCAAATCAACCACGAACACGGTGCCAACATTGCACGAAAGCGGGGAGCCGAGAGTGCAGGAGCTTTTGCGGCTGCCAACAGCGAGAGTGGCGATTTGTCCGAGGATCCGTCCACCTGACGCTACCCCTACCTTCCCTCTGGGCCCCGTGAAGCTGACCGAAATCGTCACTCCGGATCGCGTCAGGGTGCTCCCCCCTGACGTGAAGTTCGACAAACGGCACACCCTTCTCCGCATCGCTGAGCTGCTGGCCCAAGGGTTGTCGATCCCGCCAGGGCGCATCCTGGCCACCCTCGAAGAGCGAGAACAGCTCCAGTCCACCGGCATCGGGGATGGCGTCGCCATGCCTCACGGCACCCTGGAAGGCATCCAAGGCCAAGTCGGGGCCCTGCTTCTCTGCCCAGGAGGCGTCGATTTCGAGGCCATCGACGAGAAACCTTCCTACATCCTCTTTGGCCTTGTTGGCCCGAAGAATGCCCTTGAGCACCTGAAGATTCTCGCTCGGATGTCACGGGTGCTCCGCAACAGCAACTTTCGGGCGAGGCTGGTAAGCGAGCGAGATGCATCCCTCGCCTACCAGCTTCTTCGTATGGAGGACGATGCCGTTGGCTGACTGGCGAGGGGAGGGAGGCCCGACCATCACGGTCCGGGCTCTGTTGACAGACCGCGCGCTCGGAGTCCGGCTGCGGCTGGTGGCTGGCGAGGCCGGCCAGGAGCGGGTGATCTCCCACGCTCGCATCCAAAAGCCGGGACTCGCGCTGGTAGGGCACCTTCACGGGGTCGTACCTACCCGGGTCCAAATCCTCGGAGAAACCGAAGCCTCTTATCTCCGCACGCTGGAAGAATCCGCGCTCCACCGCTCTCTCGATGGCTTCTTCGCCCAGCGGTTCTCCCTGGTCGTGGTTACCTCCGGAGACGAGACCCTGCTCCCCCAACTCATCGCCTATGCCTCACGCTATGATGTACCTCTCGCGGTGTCGCCGCTGCGCTCCAGCCACACCATTGCTGCACTCCATGTACTCCTCGACGAGCGGCTAGCTCCCCGCACCGTCGTCCACGGGGTGCTGATCGACGTATTCGGCCAGGGGATCTTGCTGGCAGGCAAGAGCGGAATTGGCAAAAGCGAATGCGCGCTTGAGCTTATCCTCCGGGGTCATCGGCTGGTGGCGGACGACGCAGTACATTGTGACTGGCAGCCCCCTGGGGTGATTTTTGGGGCTCCGGCGGCGCTGTTGGCGCACCACATCGAGGTACGAGGGCTAGGAGTTCTGGATGTACGCAGCCTTTTCGGAGTCGCCTCCACGAGAGAACGCAAGCGAATCCACTTGGTGATCCGGCTCCAGGAGTGGTCCGAGGACACGGAGTATGACCGGATGGGCATTGAAGATAGGTACCACGAGATCCTAGGGGTGCCGATCCGGGAAATTGTGCTGCCGATACGGCCGGGACGGAGCGTGGCTAGTATCATCGAGGTAGCCGCGCGAAACGAGCTGATGAGGCGCTCCGGGGTACACTCGGCGCGAGACTTCTTCACCCGGCTCAACCAGACGCTGCTCCGCATTTCTCCCGAAGAAGCCGACCTGCTCATCCCCCCCACGGCGCCCTCCTCTCCACCGACCTCACCCGCGACTCCGGCCCCCCCTGCCCCCAAGGGAAGATGATGCCCTCCCCCCCGCTCGTCGTCGTCGTTACAGGCATGTCTGGAGCAGGTAAGTCGACTGCCCTCCGGGCTCTGGAAGACATGCGTTTCTATTGCGTCGACAACCTGCCAACCCCACTGATCCGCGAAACCCTCGAAGTTTGCGCAGCCGGTGGGCTAGCTCGAATCGCCCTCGGACTGGACGTACGTGTACGCGGTTTCTTCGAACAAGCTGGTACCCTACTGGACGAGATCCGACAGCGGGATGGCTTGGAACTCCGCGTGCTCTGCCTCGATGCTACCGACGAGGCCTTGCTTCGCCGCTACAGCGAAACACGCCGCCCTCACCCGCTTTCGGTCAGTGAGGGCAATGACGGCACCGCCGCCGCTGTGCTCGACGGCATCCGAAGTGAGCGGGAGCGCCTCGGACCGCTCCGGGCTCGCGCCACCCATATCATCGATACCACCAACCTCTCGGCTCATGACTTGCGCCGAAGCATCGTAGCCATGCTGGGCCCTGCGGAGCAGCTCCCCCGCATGTCCACCCGTCTCCTCTCTTTCGGCTTCAAGTACGGAATGCCCGTGGACGCAGACGTGGTGTTTGACGTGCGCTTCCTCGATAATCCCCACCACATCCCTGCCCTCCGCGAGCTCCCTGGCACTCATCCGAACGTCGCCGCCCACGTGCTGGGTCACCAGGATACCATCGAGTTTCTGGACCATGCTCGGGGCCTCCTTGGCTTTGCCCTCCCCCGCTACGAGCGGGAGGGCAAGGCGTACCTCACCATCGCAGTTGGCTGCACTGGCGGGCGCCACCGGAGCGTTGCGATTGCCGAGCGCCTGGCGGATGAACTCCGCTTCTCCACCGGCTTCCCCATCCGGGTCGTCCACCGTGACCTTCAGCGTGACCCTGGAAACTCCAGCGAGGCTCCATGAGCAAGAGTACCTCCACCTTCGAGATCATCAACGAGCGAGGGCTCCATGCTAGGGCCGCTGCCGTTCTTACTCGCCTGGCGCAACGATACCCCTGTGAAATTACCTTGAGCAAAGACGACCAGCGAGCCAACGGGAAGAGCATCATGGGTCTGCTGCTCCTCTGTGGTGCCAAGGGAACGCTGCTCCGAGTCGAAGCCGAAGGGCCTCAGGCAGAGGAGGCTGTCCAGGCCATTGGGGCTCTCATCGCTCAGCGGTTTGGGGAGGAGAAGTGAGTGAGGGGGGCTCTAGCAGCAAGCTCCAGGCGGCCGCAACCCACCTCCGTGGGATCGCCGCCGCCCCTGGGGTTGCTGTGGGTCCTGCGCTTGTCCTTGCCCCCCAGCAGATCTCCTATGTTCGCCGCTCCCTTCGCACCGCCGAGATCGACGGAGAAGTCGAACGTTTTCAGGAGGCAGTCCGGGATGCCCAGAAGGAGTTGCGCTCCATGGGCGAGCGCAGCTCTGCCAGTCGCAGCGAGCAAAGCATCATCGAAGCCTACCTCCTCATGCTCGGAGATGAAACCCTCGCCTCCGACGTCGAGCTCCGTATCCGCCGTGATCGACAATGTGCTGAATGGGCCGTCTCTCGCTCCATCGAAACGTTTGCAGCAACCCTATCTGCACAAAAAGACCCCTACCTCCGGGAGCGTAGCCACGACTTTGAGTTCATCGGGGAGCAGCTGCTGATAGCTCTCACAGGGGCCAGCTCTCGTCGGGTTCTTCCTCGTCTCCAGGAGAGCGTAGTCCTGGTAGCGCACGAACTCTCCCCCACGGATCTCCTCGCTTTGGGCAAAGAACATCTCCTTGCCATCGCCACCGAGGGGGGTACCCGTACCTGCCATACTGCGATCGTCGCTCGGGCCCTTGAGATTCCCTCGGTGCTCGGGGTCGATGGTCTCCTCACCTACGTTTCCTCGGGAGATCGCCTTGTGGTCGACGGCCTCCGAGGAGTAGTCACCGTTCGCCCCACCGACGAGATGGTTTCCTGTGGGCTCGACCGAGGTCGGCGTCACATGGCGCTCACCCGTCACCTACTTCACGATGTACATCGTCAGACCACGCTCGCCTCCGGGGAGCCAATCTCGCTGCTTGCCAACATCGAGTTCTCTCACGAGGCAGCCTTTGCCGTGGCTCATGGGGCCGAAGGCATTGGACTCTATCGCACTGAGTTCCTCTACACCGATCGCTCCATCCTTCCCTCGGAAGATGAACAATTCGAGCAGTTCCGCGAGGCGCTCCATGCCCTTGAAGGACGTCCTCTCGTTTTTCGCACCTTCGACATGGGAGGCGACAAGCCCATTGGCAACCTTACTCTCCCCCATCAGCCCAACCCGGCCCTTGGCCTTCGTGCCATCCGCCTCGCCCTAGAGTACCCCGACCTCCTCCTCACCCAGTTCCGTGCCATGCTCCGTGCTTCCGCCGAAGGTGATGTTCGCATCATGGTTCCGATGGTGACTTCTCTTCGCGAATGGCATGAAGTCAAACGTCTCTTCGACCGCGCCTGTGCTGATGTGGACGAGCGTCACCAGCCTCGTGCCCCCCGCACCCCCCTTGGGATCATGGTTGAGGTTCCCTCGGTAGCCTTGCTCATCGACCGTTTTGCTCCCCACGCCGAGTTCCTCAGCCTCGGCACCAACGACCTCACCCAGTATACCCTCGCTGTTGACCGCACCAGCCCTCAGCTCAATCGCCTCGCCTCTCACTTTGATCCTGCCGTCCTTCGGCTCATTCGCGGCGTCATCCTCGGTGCTCGCGCTGCCGACCGCCCCCTCACCATCTGCGGCGCCATGGCCAGTGATCCCCTTGCAGTGATCCTCTTGGTCGGCCTCGGCCTCCGTCAATTCTCCATGGAACCCGCAGTCCTCCCCGAGATCAAAGAGGCTCTCCACCGTGTCACCCTGGCCGAGGCCGAGGAGGTGGCTGAGGAGATCATGAACCTCTCCTCTGCCGAGGATGTCGAACATCTCCTCGCCTCCCACTTTGCCCACCGCCTCCTTGACCTCCTCAGCGGCGGCATGGATTGATCTGCGAAACCACATAGGGCACCTCACCCGGAGGTTCTTCCCCGGGACGCCCTTGACCATTCCAAGGTGGGCGCACAGCATGGGTCTCCCATGGGCGGACTTGCTCTTTTGGTGGACAGTAACCTGACTGTCCAGCGCGTGATCGCGGCGATGCTCCAGCGCCACGGCTTTGAGCCCCTGGTCGCCTCCGACAGCCACCGCGCCCTGGAACTCGCCCGCAGCAGCAAGAAGCCGTTGACCCTCGCGATCTTGGATCGGGCCACACTCCAAGATCAATGGATCGACTTGGAACAGAAGCTGCGAGCCGACCCACGTCACCGCACCCTGCCCTTGGTACTCACCGCCACCACCGAAGTCCTCTCCGAACGTGTTGTCACCCTTCGTAAACCCTTCGATCCAACATCGCTCCAAAGAGCAATCCAAGAGGCAAGCCAGCGAACCAAGGCACCCCCTCCCAGTCAGCGAGTTCCTTCCTCCGTCAAGGGTTCTTCCAACCGTCCTCCCCTCACCTCCGTCCCGGTGGTCCAGGAGGCTTCCGAGGCGCTGTCCCCCC
>JANWXX010000219.1:0-7634 GCA_025057345.1 Polyangiaceae bacterium
AAGGACGCCCAGGGAATTTTCGCCTCCACGGTGAAGCCGCCCTTGCGGGGGGCCTCCACCACCTGGGCTCCTGCCACCTTCGCACCCTTGATCTGTACGGCTCCGGCAGTATGTCCCGGATCTCCATGGAAGATGTCCACCTCAAAGGCTGTATACGAGGGGGAAGCGCCCTCGGAGGGGAAGGCAATTACGAGTGTCAGCTTATCCTCGGTGGCAGCGTAAGCTCCGCTCCGGATGAGCTTGTCGTCGGTGATGTCGGCAGCCACGTAAATCGCCTCGTCGTCCACACCGAGCGACGCACGGATTTCCAGGTCCTTGCCGGTTCCGGGGCTCCCGGACACCTTGCGGTTGAGCGGGGTCATTGCTGCAGTCCACTCGCTCAGTACCCCGTTCACCTTCACGGAGCCGGCGGTCATCGCATCCAGAGGAACTGCCTGCCCGTCCGCCCACGCCGCTGCTTGCCACGTCAGTGCTCCCAGGATCACTCCCAATCTTAGCGCCCTGTGCTTCCTTCGTTCCGCCATGCTGCGGCGAATAACTCAATCACTCCCAGGGGGATAGGGCCCCTTTGTCCTTTTCCGAGAGAGGGAGATGGGAGGAGGAGTTGCTGCAGAAAGGGTCCATGGAGGTTCCAGTCGGAGCACGTCCAGGCGATGGGCGGTAGGTTGGTAGACCAGGCCTTCCTCCGACAATGTGCACTCGCCGTGGACACGGGTGAAAAGGCGTCCGTAGCCGGGGAAACCGAGGGGGGCGGGGAGGCGTGGATTGATGTGGCGGGCGTGGCGCTAGACTTCCGGGCGATGGCTGGTGTTCATGGAAGGGGGCCAAGGCAGCAGCGGAAACCGGCCTCATAGGTGCGAAAATGACCTGGATGGGCCCCGTTGACGAAGAGGCAGCTCGGGTTGCTTCCACCGTAGCACTTGGACCAGTAGCAGCCCTTGAGTACGTGCTCGTAGTTCTTCTGGGTTGGGAAAGAGCGGACCACCCATTCAGCAACGTTTCCCGTTAGATCGTAGACGCCGTCCTCGCTGACACACCCGGCACGAGCACCGCTAGGATCTGCCTGGTAGAGCTTTGCAGCCTCGGTCTTAGCGGCCTCTGAGGGCCAGGTGGCCAAAGTTCCCCAGTTTGGGGGAATCCAAGTCTTGTCGTCGTTGCACCGGTGTGGCTCGTACACATCCCCATAGGGATAGGTGCGCTTCGTCGAGCCCTCACAAGCTCGGAGCCATTCTGCTTCCGTGCAGAGGCGCTTGCCACGCTCCTGGCACCAAGCTTCTCCATCCTGTGCGGTTTGCATGGCCAGTGGCAGCGCACCGAGCTGGTTGGGTGCCTCATAGCGGTCGATGCAGAAGCCCTCCACGGCTGCCATGTCCGCGGGGCACCCGCCGGAGCTAGCCTCCCCTTCCTTTCCTCCGTGGCCTGCTGCCGGTGCTCCCCCCTCGCTTGTACCTGCCTGGCCACCCGCTCCTCCTGGGTCGAGCTGTCCTGCCTGGCCACCTCCTCCCTCGTTGTCGTCCGGGGTTGCGTCCAGGTTGGAGGGCACTCCTGCATCCACCTGGTGGCCTCCACCCGACCCTCCTACCATGGCTTGAGTTCCTGGTGCTCCGCCCTGGCTGCCGCTGGTTCCCGGTGCTCCGCCCTGGCTGCTGCTAGTGATCACTACCGAGAGGCGAGAGGGAGGGTCAACCTCAGGGGAACAGGCGAGGAGCAGGAGAGTTCCGAGACACAGCCAAGTGGGCCGGGGTAGGATGGACGCTTGATGATCGAGGCGTTCAAGGTTGGGGTTCAGAAGCATGTGGCGGCGCTCTGGTTGACCTATGTCAAGCGAGGGAATGCCATGGAAACTACCTTCATCCGGAAGCTTCCCGGGGTAGTGAAGTCGCTGGAGGAGGATGAGCAGGTGTGTGGAGCGGTGCTTGCAGCCCAGGAGTCTCAGTGTAGCGTAGGCCTGGATCTGATCGGGATGGGAGCTGAGCTTGGCCCTGCGCTGGCAGGAGGGAGCTGTGGAAAGTGACGATGACACCTCCCATCCTTGGAATTCTGCTTGCGCTGGGGTCATTCCTAGCCGCTTGCCAGCGCATTACGGGCCTCGCTGACCTCGAATTCGCCTCGGATCCCCGGACAGAGGAGCAAGGGGGGGGTGCTGGGAGTGGGGGGGAGGGTGGGAAGGGGGACAGCGGAGGGGCTGGTGGAGGGGGGGGGATGACCGGTGGCCACGGGGGGGACGCTGGTATGAGTGGGGATGGAGGAATCACAGGAGGAGGGGCTGGTGGGGCCGTCTGTGGGGGAGACAACCAAGCTCCGCTTGCGGTTCTACCCGAGAGCATCGAGGGGAATGCCGGCCAGGAGATCTCCCTGGATGCCTCTGCCAGCTCGGATCCCGAGCAAGGGTTCCTCACCTTTGCATGGGAACCTCTGGCGGATGCCCCCCCTTTGGTGAACATGGACGGAGCTAAAGCAACGGTGCTGGTGAAGGAGTGCGGTGACTTTGCCTACCGCGTCACTGTCACGGATCCCTGCGGGGCCATGAGCGAGGCCACGGTGCAAGTGAAGGTGGCGACTGGTGGTTATGTGGCAAAGAAGAACTGCGACCCTGCTACGGCTTGCGGTGGGGTGTCCAGGCCATGGTGCGAAATTCAGCAGGCCATTGACGCTACCAAGGGAGCGCTGGTGATCCGCGTGGCCAGCGGTGTCTACGGTCCAGTCTCCCTCCGCGAGGGGGTTTCCTTGGAGGGGGGGTACAGTGAAGATTTCTCCTCCCGAACTACGATTCCTAGTGACCAGAAGACCGTGATCGAAACTCCTGGCGGGAGCGCGCTCCGGGGGCCTCCCGGGGGGGCCTCCTTGGTGGATGGCCTGCTCATCCGGGCTAACCTCATGGTTCCCCAGACCTCCCTCTCCATGATCACCCTGCAGAAAGGGTCGCTCACCCTTCGGAATCTCCGGGTCGAAGGGGGCGATGCTGGTCAAGTTGTCACCCGTGCCTGCGGCATTGCGCGAGAGGCTACAAGCTTGGGTGCTCTTGTCCTGGAGGATGCTGTTGCTGTTGTTGGGCTCGATGCCTCTAAGCACAGCGCTGCGCTTTGTTTGGAGGGGGCTGGCGATGTCCTCCTCTCCGGGGCCGTGCTCCAGGGCGGCAAGGCTGCTAACAGCCTTGCCGTAGATGCCAGCTACCTAGGGAATCTCAAGATATCAAAATGTACTCTGGAGGGAGGCAAAGGGAGCCTGCAATCGGTGGGATTGCGTTGGATTGTGAACGGGCAAGGTGCGGCGTTGACCTTGGACAAAACCCTGGTGATTGGGGGGGTTGGGCCGGTGGTTTTGGGGTTGGACCTAGTGGGGGTGGGGGCTGTGATGATCCAGGGAGGAGAAGTTCGGGGGGAGGAGGAAGGAGGGGGGGCGAGCCTACTGGGAGTGGGGATCCGTGCAGTGGGCGTGGGGGGGACAGATCAACCAGGGCTGGTGCTGAGCGGAGTAACGGTGGTGGGGGCGAGCGGTGCGCTAGAGCGGATCGGTTTGCTTGCGGATCGGACTGGGGTTCAGGTTTCTGGGGGAACTCTGGATGGCTCGGTCACGCCCGGAGGAAGGCGAGCGGTGGGCGTCCGGTTCGCGGGGAATGAGCCGGGAAAGGGGTTGCTGTTGGACAAGTGCGACCGAATCGGGGGAGGAGCACCAAGCGGACAGGGGGCAAGATATGAAGCGTTTGGGGTAGAACTTGAGTCGGCGGCCGGAGCCATCCTGAGCGAGAACAAGCTGGTGGTAGGATGTACTTCGGTTTGCAAAGCAGATTTTCCGGGGGCGCTTGCTGCGGGTGTACGAGGGCTCAAGGGGGCTTTGGTTCTAGACAAAAACGATACGGTGGTTGGGGGGCCACAAAAGGGCGGGCTAGCAGCGAGCTCGTCGCGTCATGCAGGAGTGTGGCTGGAGGAAGGGAGCCTCAAAGCAACAGGGAACAAGCTCCTCGGGGGGAACCTGACACCGGATAGCCTCCCGGGAGAGGTCGTTGGAGTCGACAGCCAGGGGCTCTTGACCCTCTCTGGGAACACGCTGGTGGGTGGCTATGGTTTCTCCCTGGCGGTTGGGCTGAATGCAGTAGGTGGGAAGGGGAGCCAGATACTTGCGAACTCCATTCGGGGAGGGGCAGCGAAGGTGGCGATTGGTGCGAGAACCGGATCTCAGGCCAGTCTACTGTTCTCGGTGAATACGGTAAACGCTTGCGGGATCCCCCTGGAGGGGCCCGATGGCGGGGTCTGCAAATCCGTAGATCAAAGCACCGGGCTAATCAGTCACGGGGACTTCAATTCACGGTTCTCCAACAACTATGTGTTGGGCGGGTTCGGAGCTGTTTCGACTGGCTGTGAGTTGGGGAACAATGCTGAGCAGCTTGGTGGTGAGGGTGCTGCTCTCTTCGTCTACAACCTCTGCTTTGGGATTGGACGAGGAAAGACCTCCGAACCGACTACCGAGGCGGTCGGCATCCGGCTGGTGGGCCTCGATGGCAAGAAGGCCCAGGGGTTCCATATGCTCAACAACATTTTCCTGGTGAGCAATGTGACTGCAGAGCGCTACGTGGGGGTTGAGGGGCCCGCGGAGCAGCTCATCATGCGCAACAACGATTTCTTCCTGGTTTCCGGGCCGATGGGTCTTGGGCCGGGGAGTGCCTACTACAAGCGAGGAGCCCAAGAAATCGACGACCTGCTTGTGCTCAACCAGTCCTCCCCCTCTTGGACATTTGACAAGAACATCGCTAAGAATCCGAAATTCAAGGCACCGCTTGGCGATTTCACCGCCCTCACGGCAGCAGGTCTCCACCTGGATAGCTCCTGCGCCCTGCTTAACCAGGGGATGATCACTCCTGCAGAGGCCAACGATTTTGATGGGGAGGTCCGGGGCAAGGGGCAAGTGGACGGTTTCCCAGAGATCGGGCCAGACGAGTGCCCCTAAGGCTGAGGGGGTTCCTGCTTTTCCGGGCAAGGCGGTGAGAAATCAGGTAAGATGCACGACGGGCACGGATGACAGCGCCACCCACCCTTGAGTCCGGTATGATCATCGCCAACCGGTTCCGCTTGGACCGACAGCTCGGCCAAGGTGGAATGGGTAGCGTATGGGTGGCCTGGCATCTCACGCTCCACATCGAGGTGGCGATCAAATTCATCGATCCTCAGTACGTTGCCAACCGGGATGCCTGGTCTCGTTTCAACCAGGAGGCAATGGCGGCAGCCAAGATCAAGAGCCCCCATGTCGTCAGCGTCTTGGATTTTGGCACCGATGAGCACCATCGCCCCTACCTGGCCATGGAGTTGCTCCAAGGCGAGGAGCTCGCCTCTTTGCTGGAGCGTGAACCGGTGCTTCCCGTGCCGACGGTAGCCCGGATCATCACCCAAGCCTGCAAAGGGCTTGCCCGAGCCCACGCAGCCCGGATCATTCACCGGGACATCAAGCCGGACAACCTCTTCCTTTGCGAGGACGAGGACGGCTTTCTACTCAAGATCCTCGATTTCGGCATCGCCAAGATGGGCTGTGTGGGGGGTTCGGCTCACCGCACAGGCACTGGTCAGGTTCTTGGAACGCCCCTGTACATGAGCCCTGAGCAGGCCTATGGCAACCGCCCCGTCGATCATCGGAGTGACCTTTATTCTCTGGCCGTGGTCGCTTATCGGTGCCTCACTGGCTATGTCCCTTTCCAGTCGGACGGGGTGGGGGAGCTGATCGTGGCCATTACCACCCAGCTCCCTCGACCACCCTCCCACCTCCGAGCTGGCCTACCTCCCGGTCTTGATCCCTGGTTCCAGCGGGCCCTCGCGAAGGATCCTGAACTCCGCTTCCGTAATGCTAAGGAGATGGCGGACACCTTCGCGGTTGCTTGTGGCATGGCTCCCTCTGTCGAGTCTACAGCTCAGTTCTCTGCTCTGAACGCTGCAGACCTGACTGGGCCTCTCTGTGGTTCCTTCAGTGAAACCCCCGCCGACGTCGTGCCTCTAGTACGCCGGGGGTTTCCCTCCTCGCCGCCCTCCTCCCGTCGTCAGGCCGTTACCCTCCAGGGTACCGCCACCAGCTTCTTCCATGCAGAAGCCCATGCTTCGCGCGTCCGGTGGCTCATTGCGGGAGCCGTGTTCCTAGGCCTTGGTGTAGGTGGAGGCATCCTGTGGCGCTTGAATGCTTCCTCGCCCACGCCCCTTGCCAGCGCCGTTGCTTCCGCCCCTCACCTCGACATGCCGGTGGCTTCTACCCATACTCTCTCCCCCTCGGTAACCTCCGCTGTCCCTACTGCCTCGGAGGCTGTCCCTACTTCCTCGGAGCTGGTTGTCTCGATCAATTCGTTGCCATCCGAGCAGCCCTACCGCCCCCTGCCTCAGGGAACCGGCTTCCGCCCTGTTCCCAGGGTGAGCGCCCCGAAGTCCGCCATCCCCATGCACACAGCACCCGCATCCGCCGCTCCTGGGCCGGCGGCCGCCCCCGCCTCCACGAAGCATGATTACGGTCTCTGAGCATGGGTCGCTGGGCCACCTGTGCATTGCTCCTGGTTCTGCTCCTTCCCCTCACTGCTTTCGGTCAATCTCCTTCTGCCCAAGATCGCGCTACTGCGCGTCTCCTTGCTGAGGAGGCAGACAAAAAAGTAGAGGCCGGTGACCTCAAGGGAGCACTGGAGCTCTTTCGCCGCGCCGATGCCATCTTTCCAGCTCCCTCCCTCAAGGTGGCCATTGCCGGGTTGCTGGTGAAACAGCAACAGCTCATTGAAGCCCACGAGCTGTTCCTTGATGTAGCCCGTAGTGAACCCCAGCCGGGAGAGCCTGCCGTCTGGGCCTCAGCCCGGGAGACTGCACGTCAAGAAGCTGAAGGACTTGCCCTGCGCATCCCCCGAATCGAGATCTCCCTCCAGGGGCTCAGCCCCAAGATTCCGCGGGTGGTCACCCTTGACGGCCAGCGGATCCCCAATGAATCCATCGGGGTTCTTCGACCTATCAACCCGGGCGTTCACCTGGTTCGGGCTGAGGCTGAAGGGTTCTTGCCGGCAGAGCAGAAGATCCAGATGGCTGAGGGGGAGCACTACAAGCTTACCCTCAAGCTCTACCCTGAGCCTTCTCCCAGCAAGGATCCAGCCCCCTCCGCTACAGCGGACACCTCCCCTCCGCCCCGCCCTCCTCCGAAACCGCGCCCTGGAAACGAGGACAACGGCGGGCGCTCCCTCGCCCTCATCGGCTTTACCGGGGCGGGTGTCTTCCTAGGGACGGGGGCGATCCTAGGCTGGATGGTTTCCTCCCGGGTCGATGACATCAAGAAGGATTGCACCCTCCCCGGGGGCGCTTGCCCCCTCAGCCGACGCTCGGATGCTGACACCGCCGAGCGCTTGGCCATCGCCTCCAACCTCTCCTTTGGCCTCGCTGCTGCCGGGTTGGGTTTCGGCCTCTATGGACTCCTCTCCGACTCTCAGGAAACCTCCGCTACGAAGTCACTCATGCTCCGGGTTGGGGTGGGGCTTGGCTCTGTCGCCCTTGGAGGGCGTTTCTGACGGCAGTGAGGAGGGGGATGGGCTCCTTCGACCTTCGCCCAGCGCTTCCAGTACGGGCCCTTCGCCTTGGGGCTATACCACAACGGAGCCCCTTTCCAGGGCCGGGCAGTACCGGTTGGGGAGA
>JANWXX010000219.1:7644-7875 GCA_025057345.1 Polyangiaceae bacterium
ACTCCTCTCGTTCCAGTGCTTCGTCACCCTGAAAGGGAAGTAGCCCCTCCATCGCGGCTACCTGGGCAACTTGGAGCCACCCTTGCTGTGGTCGGCTTTTCTGGGCGAGCAGAAACGTCTTGAAATGGTGCTTGGTTGTGACCGTAGCAGCGCTGCATGGCCGGCGGCAGATAGCCCCAAGGTACGCAGGGAAGTAAGGAGGTTACTTGTATAAGTGCAACCTATAGGATG